>NZ_JBNHEQ010000047.1:0-32673 GCF_050016015.1 Dapis hubbardiae BLCC-M172 | reverse complement strand
TTAAAATGTATCCTCTCGATCGCCAAATATTTTATTTATACCATTACATCCGGACGTGATATAAGTAGACAACAAAGTAGGGACGTTCCATGGAACGTCCCTACAAGGTTATCATTTTACCTCTCTCAAAGACGGTTAAAATTCTCCTGCTAAAGCAGCAACACAACGTTCACAAATAGTCGGGTCTTCTGAGGAGACACCGACATGAGTAGAATAATTCCAACAGCGATCGCATTTCTCGCCATCTGCTTTGACTACTCCTACACCTAAAGAATCTGATATAGATTTATATTCAAGATTTTCTAGAGCTTCTGGAGATTCTAATAATTCTACTTGAGAAGTAATAAACAGATAACGTAATTCATCAACTCCATTACCAGTCATCATAGCTTTAATATTTTTGGGTTGCTGAGGTAAAGTTTCTGTTTCTACTACTTGTGGAACAGGGGGTAAATCTACTTTTTGGGTAGGTACAAAAACTCCTTCTGGAGATACTAAGGTTGCTGATTGTTTAACTGTATTATCTGCCAATTTTTTCGGTTTGGGTGATAAGGCTCCTTTACCTAATATATCTTCAGCAGTAAATTTGATTTTTTCTGACAAACTTCGCCGAGTTTTAGTCAACAACAAATTATGAGTAACAAAGCGAATTGTGTAAATAATTCCTACCAATTCCATAATGGAATTGACTACGGGTATTTGGTGGATTGTTGTTACTACTGTTAGTGTCACTCTGATCAATAACAATAATATAACAACAAAAAATACTCCCCCTAATGCTTTTTGATATGCACTAAATACTTTGCTCAAAATATCAGGAAAGTCTGATAAAAAATCCTGAGTCTGAGCAAAATTATCACCAGATTTTGGCGGATTATTAGGAGTTGTATTTTCTGTTATTTCTGGTTCAGTTTCGATTTTAGCTTCTAGAAATTCTGACTGACTTTTTTCTCCTTCAGCAGTAAGGTTAAAAGATTCCATTTGCTCTCGCAATTCAGTATCTTTTACATACAATAATACCTTTGCTTCTAGAGGCGCACCGATAGATTTTTCTGCCCTTGCTTTTTCCAATACTTTGTTAACTTCAGTGCGAGTTTTTCGTAACTCTTCCCATAATTTAACTAATTCTGGGTTATGCCATTTTGACTCTAATTTTACCCACCCAGACTCAAATACAGATTTGTAGGGAGTCGGATAAGGAAGGTTTTGCCAAATATCTTCCGCCATGTGGGGTAAAACTGGAGCGATCGCTTTGGCTAAGTTTTCTACAGCTATAGCTAAGACTGTCTGACAACTGCGCCGTCTGAAAGCGTCGGTCGCACTAATATAAAGTCGGTCTTTGGCAATATCTAAATAAAAGTTAGATAAGTCAACGACACAGAAATTTTGAACTGTTTGGAAAAAGCGGAAATACTGAAATTTATCAAAACCATCTTTGACTTCAGCAAACACCTCTGTCATTCGGTGCAACATATAACGGTCTAACTCTGGCATTTCCTCATAAGCAACAGCATCTTTTGCTGGATCGAAATCATGGATATTCCCCAACAAAAACCGCGCCGTGTTTCTAATTTTGCGATAAATATCTGCTGTTTGCTTGAGAATATTTTTACCGAGGGGTACATCAGAAGAATAGTCTACGGAGGAAACCCACAAACGCAAAATATCTGCACCGTAAGGAGGTTCCTGTTTTTGGTTTTTGCCACCTTCAATAACTATTGATGGATCTACCACATTTCCTAGAGACTTACTCATTTTGCGACCGTTTTCGTCAAGCACAAAACCGTGAGTCAAAACAGTTTTATATGGTGCAACACCATTCGTAGCAATACTCGTCAGCAAACTTGACTGAAACCAACCGCGATGTTGGTCGGAACCTTCCAAATATATATCAACTGGATATCTTAACCCTTCCCGTTGTTGAGCAACTGCTGCCCAAGATGAACCAGAGTCAAACCAAACATCCATTGTATCTGTACCTTTTTGATACTTGTCAGCATCTTTACGGTATTTTTCTGGTAAAAGCTCTTCTACGGACATTTCCCACCAAGCGTCAGAACCGTTTTCAGCAATAATTTTTTGCACATGAGCGATGGTTTCCTCAGTTAGCAAAGGTTCCCCAGTCTTTTCATCATAGAATACAGGAATAGGTACGCCCCAACTTCTTTGTCGAGAAATACACCAGTCAGAGCGATCGCTCACCATTGGGGTAATACGGTTTTCTCCTTGAGCGGGTATCCAGTTAACATCAGCGATCGCCTTGACTGCTTCATCCCGGAAACCCTCGACGGAAGCAAACCATTGTTCGGTTGCTCGGAAAATAGTTGGTTTTTTGGTGCGCCAGTCGTAGGGATATTTGTGTTCGTAGGGTTCTTCTTTCAGGAGAGAATTAACATTTTGCAGTGCTTCAATAATGGCAACATTTCCCTCTTTTAATACATTCAACCCCTCAAACTCTCCTGCTTCGGCAGTAAATTTTCCATTGCCATCCACAGGCGACAAAATTGGTAAACTATAACGTTGTCCTACGATATAGTCTTCCTGACCGTGACCGGGGGCGGTGTGAACTAAACCTGTACCTGAGTCAGTAGTAACGTAGTCGCCACCAATGAGAATTTTACTTTCTCGCTCAAATAGTGGATGTTGGTAAGTGCAATTTTCTAAGTCTTCACCTTTAACCGTCGCTACAGGTGTTAAAGTTGTGCCGAGAGTTGCCGATAAACGTTCGACTGCTTCTGCTGCAACTATGAATAATTTGTCTTTTCCCATTGCATAGTCAGCATCAGGTTTGACAACAGCATAATCAAGTTCTGGGTTAACGCTGACTGCCAAATTACCAGGAATAGTCCAAGGTGTTGTCGTCCAGATAGCAACCCAGAGTTTTTCGAGGTGAGGTGCAAGAGACTTTTCAACTGCTGCTGCTAGTTTCGTGATTTTAAAAGCAGCATAAATACTCTGAGATGTGTGACCTTCGGGATATTCCAGTTCTGCTTCCGCAAGAGCAGTTTTAGAACTCGGACTCCAATGTACAGGTTTGAGACCACGATAAATGTAGCCTTTCAAAACCATTTTGCCAAATACCCCAATTTGAGCAGCTTCATATTCTGGGGTGAGAGTCATGTAGGGGTGTTCCCAGTCTCCCCAAACCCCATAACGTTTGAATGACTCCCGTTGTTTGTCTACAGTTTCCAGAGCAAAGTCTCTAGCTTTTTGACGTAATTCTATGGGTGTAAGTTTTGCCCTTTCTGCTGATTTAAGATTTTGAATAACTTTTAATTCGATGGGTAAACCGTGGCAGTCCCAACCAGGAACATAACGCACTTTTCGCCCTTGCAGAATTTGATAGCGGTTGATAATGTCTTTAAGAATTTTATTCAAAGCATGGCCAATATGTAGGTTGCCATTTGCATAAGGCGGGCCATCATGTAGGGTAAAGATTTCCCCTGGGTTGGTCTCTGAGAGATGTTCGTAGATTTGTGATTCTGCCCAAAACTTTTGTAGTTCTGGTTCGCGGGTGACTGAGTTTGCCCTCATATTAAAGTTAGTTTGGGGCAGGTTTACGGTGTCTTTATAGGATTTTGGTTCAACCATTTAGATTTTAGATTTTTCTGTTAGTATATTGAGAATTTTAGACTTATTTCTTTGTATCATCCATTGTCTAAGGTGTTAGTTGTGTTTAATCTTATCTGCATAACTGCCTGTTTATCTTAGTCAGGACTTACGCATTTTTGAGTTCTAAACACTACATATTTATAACGTTATAGTTTTTGAACCCTATATAACGCTATATATAGTGTCTATACCTAAGTCCTGTTAGTCTTGTTAAAAGAGTCGATCTATCAACAAAAATATTTAGTCAACATTTGCAGGTGGCTTTGATTGTAGTATAAAAATTACAAATTGAAGTAAAAAATTAGATTTATTGCAAAAAATGATGAAACCTTATTATCCTCCTAGTAATGAACCGCCTGAAATAACGTATTTATTTATTGATGGAGGTTATTTGAGAGACAAGTACAAAAAAGCTATTTCTGAATGGTTTAACAATGATGTTGTAGATTTGAGAAATATTGACTTTTCTGCAGTCAAAATACATTTTAAAGCTAAAAAAGTTTTCTATTATGACTGCCTTGATAAAATTAAGAATAAGGATGAGAAAGATGAAGATTTTGAAACTCGTAAATCTAAACAAGAGGATGATTTTAATCAAATCCGTTCTCTGGAAGGATATCACGTTAAGTTAGGAAGTTTAGTAGGTACTCCAAACAATAAACGTCAAAAAGAAGTGGATGTTTTATTAACAGTAGATATGATGAATCACACGATTCGTAATAACATGACCAATGCAGTTTTAATTGCTGGAGATCGAGATTTTAAACCAGTTGTTGAAAGTCTAGTCAGTATGGGAATGTATGTAAAAATAGCTTCCGACCCTCGTTCAACTTCCTCAGAACTTAGATATGCTGCTGATGATTACATACCCTTATCATTTGATAATTACTATAGTTGGTCATCTCAAGAATTGAGAAATAAGTATCCAATACCCAGAACTGATCAAGATAGAGCTAGACCTAGTGATGCTAACTTTCTTAAGCAGGGAAAAGTCGATGGTTACAAGGCAGAATTGTTTCAAAAAGATAGTGAATTTATTCTCTTTTTTGAAAAGAAGATATCTAATGGTTATCCTTTAAAGCTGAGTTCAAATAGTCAAGAAAGACTAGAACTTTATTACTCTCTAAAATGATGATAGTAAATAAAACTCAAGAATTAGCCAGAATCAACTTACAAAACAAACTTGATGCCACTAAAACTCAAGCTGAAAAAAATCAATTTGGTCAGTTTGCTACACCAACAGAACTAGCAAAAGATATCCTTCAATATTGTATAAAGCTTTTACCTAAACAAAAAATTCGCTTTCTCGATCCTGCTTTTGGAACAGGTGCTTTTTATTCTGCGCTATTAAACTTATTTCCTATATCAGAGATTGATGAAGCTATTGGATATGAAATAGATCCTCATTGTGGTCAAGAAGCGAGTCAGCTTTGGAGTCAAACAAAGTTAAAATTAAATATTGCTGATTTTACAACTTGTATTCCACCAAAGTTTGATGCAGCTAAAGCTAATTTAATAATCTGTAATCCTCCCTATACCAGACATCATCATTTAACTAAAGATGAAAAACTAAGATTGCAAAATTTAACAGAAAAGATAACGGGAATAAAGCTCAGTAAATTAGCAGGAATTTATTGTCATTTTCTACTTTTATCTCATGGCTGGATGGCTAAAAATTGTTTAGCTGCATGGTTAATTCCTAGTGGCTTTATGGATGTGAATTATGGGCAGCAAATTAGAGATTATTTATTAACTCAAGTAACATTATTGCGAGTTCATTCCTTTGAACCAAAAGATATGCAGTTTAAAAATGTTCTTGTCTCTTCTTCAGTCGTTTGGTTTAGAAATAAAATCCCATCAGATAATCATCAAGTTGAGTTTACATATAGTGGTAGCTTAACTAAACCAAAAAAATCTAAATTGATATCTGTTGCAGCACTAAAAAATGTTAATAAGTGGACAAATATTTATAAATTAGATAGCAGTATAAAAATTGATATTCAGGGAGTCAAATTATCAGAATTATTTACAATCAAACGTGGTTTAGCAACTGGGGCAAACGATTTTTTTATTTTAACGCCAGAACAAATATCCAAATATCAACTTCCTCTACAATTTTTAACTCCTATTTTACCTAGTCCGCGATATTTTTCAGTTGATGAAATTGAAGCTGATGCTTTAGGTAATCCTATTTTAGAACGTCAGTTATTTCTACTTTCATGCGATTTATCAAAGAATGAAATTCAATTTCAATATCCCTCACTTTGGCAGTATCTTCAGATGGGAATAAAAAAGGGAATTAGTAATCGTTATTTGTGTAAACATAGGCGACTATGGTATCAACAGGAATATCGTAAATCGTCAGCGTTAGTTTGTACTTATATGGGGCGTCAAGATGGCTTAAAAAGAACACCATTTAGATTTATTTTGAATCATTCTCAGGCAACAGTGACAAATGTTTATTTGATTTTGTATCCGAAATTTGAGCTAGAGGATATTTTTAAGAAAAACCCGGATATACTCAGGAACGTTTGGCAGATTTTGAATCAAATTTCGTTAGATATATTGATAAGTGAAGGCCGAGTTTATGGGGGTGGTTTACATAAGTTAGAACCTAGAGAGCTTGGTAATGTTCCAGCAGATAAAATTATTGAGATTATACCAAGTTTCAAAAGTTAGGCTAAATTTCTTTAGCTTGATAGTTAGAGGTTAGGTTTAAAGACGGCAATATTAACAGTGAAAATATGAATGAAACAATCAAATTATTAGACGTAGTAGCTCTTACAAAAGACTTACTAGAATTAAACCTAGATCGCGGACAGGTAGGTACAATAGTAGAAATTCTGGCTGGTGGAAAAGCATTTGAGGTTGAATTTTGCGACTCTAATGGGCGCACTTATGAATCATTGGGTTTGCAATCAGAACAATTTATGGTGTTGTATTTTGCTTCTGTTTCTACAGTTTAAAGCAGTTTTCAGGTCAATGAACCACATTAAAAAAATGATAATTCTGTAGGGACGTTCCATGGAACATCCCTACTTTGTTTGAAAATTATACCCGCTCTTCAGAAACACTTTCTTTTCTTTTTTTCAAAGGAGTTTTAATGAATTTAATTTTCCCTTTCCATTCTTTCTCAAATTGCTTTTGTCTGTCTAGAAAATCAGCGAATATTAATTCAGGACCGTAGTTAAAAGCTTTGGCGTTTTCTTCTCGAATTTTGTAAATTTATTCTAAAATTTCATCAGGTAAAATCATAGTTTTTTCAAGTAATTGATAGGGCGTACAAATTATTGGTAATTCATAGCCAAAGTTAGTGCTAATTGCAGATAGCTTTTTCTGAATATTAGGGTTAGTAATATGACGACAATTCCATGTTAAAAGATAGTCTAAAACATAAAAAGTTGCTAGAGCAATATGGAAGGTATCATCACTAGCTTTGGTAGGAAGATTGGTTTGTTGAAGAAACTGTCGAGCTAAGTCTTTTACAATTTAATTAGAAATGAGAGAGGGAAAGTCTTTAATCATCTCTATCCTATTTTGAGCCATTTCTGGGTCGTCTCTAGCTGCTTCATTGAAAACTACTTGAGAGACGTATATTTCAAAATTGCTTCGGCGAGTATCCCACCATTCTCTGGTTACTGCCATATTAGCAGCAACAATTAGATTTTGGCTTGGTCTGGCAGTTAGATAGCCAATAACACTTGTTTCTAAATATAAAGTTTCACTCATGGCTATTTAATTCTTGTTGAAATTTACCGTGTTTAAATTTGCTCATAACTAAAATTTTAACTGAATTTTATTCACTTATTGTGTTAAAAATTTGAGATTACTTTGTTTTAAAGCTATTGAATTGTTTCCATAGTGAGTTTATAATGTCATATCAATTAACTAAAATATGTAAAGCATAGAATGGCAGACAAAATAGTAATATGCAGAATAAAGATTTTAATTCTATGATTGTATTGATTGAATACCTAAGTCTTGTTCAGTGATTAAAACAAAGGAACAAAAATGACAGAAGAAATAAAAATCATAGAAATTGATGAAAAATCTCCCCATTTGCAAGCTGTTATTGAGTTGGGTGATTCTAATAGAAAAACCCTAAGTTTTTTTCGTAGAACAGCTTTTAATAAGCACGCAGAAAAGGCTCAAATAATTGTCGCTATTGACTCGAAAAAAAGTTTAGTTGGGTATTTATTATATGGAGTAGCAACTTCATATAACCGAATTACTATTATTCATTTATGTATTGCTAATTCTTATCAAGGTCAAGGATTAGCTAAAAAGTTATTTGGTTATTTAGTTGAGATTACTCAACAAAAATATAGTGGTATTGGTTTAACTTGTCGTCGTGATTTTAATTTGAGTAATTTATGGTCTAAATTAGGTTTTGTTTTTCAGTACGATAAACCAGCAAAAACTCCTGGAAAACTTAATGCGTATTGGTGGTTCGATCACCATCATTCAAATTTGTTTTCCAATGCTACTACTCATCAACGTGAGTACAAATTATATGTTGCTATAGATTCACAAATTTTCTTTGATTTTTATCATAATGATAATAATAATAAAGATGCTCAATCTTTACTTGCTGATTGGTTAGACCCTGATTTACAGTTATGTTTGACAGATGAAATATTTAATAAAATCAATGTTTTTTTTGATAATAAGGATGATAGAAAGCACTTCACCAACCTAGCGAAAAAGCTCTTTACTATTTTATCAGCAAATAAAATATATTCCTCAAAAATTCAGTCTATTAAAAATTTATTTGAACAAAAAAGCATTAATATTAGTGAGTCAGATATTCGCTATATAGATAAAGTTATTATATCAGATGTTTACATTTTTGTAACTGGTAATAGTAGTCTCTTAGATATAGCAGATGAATTTTATGAACAGTTTAATGTCTCTATTATTCATCCTAGAGATTTGATTATTCAAGTGGATGAAATTCGCAGACAAACAGAATATCAACCTGTTCGTCTCGCAGGTACTCTACTACAAAAATCCCGTGTTACTCTAGGGCAAGAAAAGCTTTTAAATAAATATTTTAGAGCTGATAAATTGGGTGAAACTAAGGCTGATTTTCAACAAAAAATACTTCGCTTTATTACAGAGACGGATAAATTTGATTGTTTTTTAGTTTTTGAAGGAGAAAAACAACCTTTAGCTTTAGTTGTTTATGATAGGCGTAAAAAATATGAGTTAGAAATTCCATTAATGAGAGTCGTAGATACTTCTATAACTGCCACTATAGCTAATCATTTAGTTTTTGAATCTATATCAATTTCTGCGAGAGAAGAAAGAAATTTCACTAAGATAACAGATCGATTCTTGCCAGAAGCAGTTATTAGAAATATTCATAAAGATGGAACTTTTGTAGAATTTAATAATACTTACTTAAGAGCTAATATGGCTCTAGCTAAAACAGCAAATCAACTATCACAGGATTTAGAAAAATTAGCCGTTAGTCTAGGAGAAGAATATAATTTTTTTCGTAAAATATCTCAACTTATTCAGAAAAAAGTAGAAAATGAGAATGAGCAAAAAGAATTATATTTTAATTTAGAAAAATACTTATGGCCTGCAAAGATAATTGATGCAAATCTTCCTACATGGATTATTCCTATCAAACCATTTTGGGCAAAAGATTTATTTGATGAAGAGTTAGCTAATAATTGGTTGTTTGGCTCTAAAACTGAGTTAGCACTGAAACGTGAACTTGTATTTTATCGTTCTAAGCGAGGTTTAAAGCCTGGTGTAATTGGTAGGATTATATGGTATGTCAGCAATGATAAAGATTTTCCATACGGATATGGGAAAACAAAAGTAATTAAAGCTTGTTCTCGATTAGATGAAGTTATAGTAGACAAACCAGAAAAATTATATAGACAATTTCGTAATCTAGGTGTATATAAATTAGAAGATTTAATAAAAATTACCAAGAATAAACCTAATGAAAATATAATGGCTATTAGATTTAGTGATACTCAAATATTCAGTAATGTTATAACTTTAAAAGAACTTCAAGATATACTAAAAAAACAGATAACTCTTCAAGGACCTTTAAAAATAACACCAGAGCAATTTGCTAAAATATATGATAAAGTCAACAATAATTAATCGGGATTCTTCAACTATGAGAAATACAGTTATGAGAAATACAGTTCTTTTATCTATAAAGCCAAAATATGCTGATAAAATTTTCAAAGAGAAAACAAAAAAAGTTGAATTACGTCGTGTTTTTCCTGATTTAGATAAAGATGATTTAGTTATAGTTTATGTTTCATCTCCTAAAAAAGCTGTAGTTGGTTATTTTAAAGTCAAAAAAATTATTAAAGACAATATTTCTTGCCTTTGGGAACAAGTAGAAGATAAAGCAGGAATTACTCCTGAAGAATTTTACGATTATTATTCAGGAGTAAAGTTTGGCATAGGAATATTTTTCCAAAAAAGTAAGACCTTTAAAAAAACAGTCGAATTAGAACAATTAAGAGAAGAATTGAATAATTTTAGACCTCCCCAAAGTTATCGTTATTTAAAATCCGATGAATGGGAAATTATTAAGAGATTGGTAGATTATGATTTTGAATAGTTAAAAATAAAAATAACTGTATATGACAATTAAACAACTAACTTTATTTGTTGAACTTTTCGAGGAATTTGCTGACTCATATCCCTATAGCTCAGAAGGATTAAATCATAGAGCTTCTTATGAAAAACAACGTCAACAAGGTCGCCGTAATTTTGAAGAAATAACTGCTGCTGTTAAGGTAGGGGAAGACATAACTGAATCCGTTAGATTCAAACTTTTACCTCATACTGATACTACCAGAAATCGACAAAGGGGTGCATGGATTCACATTACTGAATCAAACAATATTGATTTAACTGAATGGTTTCAATTCTGGAAAAATCAAGGTTGGGAAAAGCAAGAATATTGGTCTGTTATTGCTAGAGAAATTTATAATTTTGTAAATTCCTGTATTACAGATTATCATAAATTTTTATTAGCTTGTAAAAACTTTTCTAAATTACCAAATTCTGGAGATTTTCAAGTAGAAAAAATGACGCCTATTCTGAATGCACTAAAACCAGATAATTTTCTTTTAATTAATGATAGATCGAGAAAAGTAATTAATTATTTAAGTAACACAAAATATACTGAAAAGCTAACTGAATACCCATATATTAATCTCACTGGTCATAATCTAATTTTAGAGTTAGCTGAAGAAATGCAGAAACAAAATATACCTGCAATGCGAGATGATGATTTGTTTGATATGTTTTGTCATTGGTTAGTAGCTGTGAAAAAATACAATTTTCCTAGTGAAAATATAAACAGTACAGACAATATTTATGAAACTAATCAAGATGAAAAAATAAATTCCACTTCAAGCAATAAACATCTCCAGAAAAAGTTCTTAAACCCCGATCCTGCTATTCCAAAATCAGTATTTTTGGAGAGGTCTAATTTACAAGGAGAATACACTCTAACTCAATGCTCCCAAGAAACCAACTTCCCAGAAACACAACTTACCCAATGGATACGCGCTATCAACCGCAAAAAACAAGCCATTTTCCAAGGTCCACCTGGTATCGGCAAAACTTTCCTCGCTCAAAAACTCGCTGAACATTTAACTGGTGGAGATGACGGTTTCTGGGAACTCATTCAATTTCACCCTGCTTACACCTACGAAGACTTTATTCAAGGTATCCGACCACAAAGCGAAGATGGTAAACTCACCTACCCTGTTGTTCCCGGTCGCTTCCTGAAATTTTGTCAAAAAGCAGCACTATGTCAAGATACCTGCGTACTCATCATTGATGAAATTAACCGCGCTAACCTTTCCCAAGTTTTTGGCGAACTTATGTATCTCCTAGAATACCGCGACGCAAAAATTCCCCTTGCTGGTAGTGAAGAATTATTCAGTATTGCCGAAAATGTTCGTATTATTGGCACGATGAATACTGCCGATCGCTCTATTGCTTTAGTAGATCATGCACTCCGTCGTCGGTTTGCTTTTATTACTCTTTCTCCTAACTACGAAATATTGCGCCAATATCACCAGGAAATAGACACAGATTTTTTAGTGGAAGGGTTAATTAAACTTTTAGAAGCAGTCAACCAAGAAATCAACGACCCCAACTATCAAGTCGGTGTTTCCTTTTTTATGAGAGAAAATATTGATGAGGAAATACAAGATATTTGGCAAATGGAAATTGAACCATATTTAGAGGAATATTTCTTTGCTCAACCAGAAAAAGTCGATGAGTTTCGGTGGGAAAAAATTAAAAAATTAATGTCAAAATCAGAAAATTAGGTAGACAGTTATCCCAACATAGATTACTGTAAAAAAATCTCTGTTATGGTTGGCTTTTTCCAATATGAAATTTCCCGAAATTATCGAAGTTACTGAATATAGACATCGCCAGTTTCCACCAGATAAAATTGACTATGATCTTGGCACTAAATTATGGCAAAAATACGACTTGAGAGACATATATTTCAAAATTGCTTCGGCGAGTATTCCACCATTCTCTGGTTACTGCCATATTACATATTAGCAGCAACAATTAGACTTTGTCTTGGTCTGGGGGTTAGATAGCCAATAACACTTTTTTGTAAATATAAAGTTTGACTCATGGCTATTTAATTATTGTTTAAATTTACCTTGTTTAAATTTGTTAATAACTAATATTTTAACCTAATTTTATTCATTTATTTTGTTCACAATTTAAGATTACTTTGTTTTCAAGCTATTGAATTGTTTCCACAATTAGTTTATAATGCCATATAAATTAACTAAAATATCTAAAGTATAGAAGAGCTGACAGAATAGTAATATGTCTAATGAAGATTTTTATTCAAAGTTTTCTAACTTGCTTTCAGAGCTTTCAGAGGCAGAAATAAATAAGCTTTTATTACAACTATCTCGTAAGAGTTTGGATTCACTAATTGAAGTAGAGTTTTTACAACGTTTACGCGAACCAGTTTTCAAACAATTACCAGGATATATTACTAAATATATTATATCTATTAAAGCTGAACATTTATCTCAATTATTGTCTATCAGAAGTAGAGGACTATTTTTTAGGACACAAGCAGGTTTATTATTTTTGACTGATGCAGGAAATTCTAAATTACGAATAGGGTTTTTGATATTATTTAATGACATTGATAAACAAACTCGGCAACGTTTTCAAAGCAATATTTATCAAAATTATAAAGAAGGAAATTCTATTTTGAAAGAGGTTGCAAAAAAGTATCCTCTAGAATTTGCATATACAACTGATGACCATCAAACTCTTAATCAACAACCTGAAATGGGAGAATGGATTATAAATGATGATATTAGAGGTATTGTTGTTACAGCAAAAGTTGACCTATTTAGGAGAAAAAGCTACAAACATTTTTCTTTATTTGAATTGAGCAAAGATATAGTATCAATATTTAAGAAACTGTTTCCTTTAGTTTTACTAGCAAAATACGACGATCCAATGCCAGTCATATATGAATATCTAAGTGTAACTGGTATAAGATATCCCCTATCTCAATGCTCCCAAGAAACCAACTTCCCAGAAACACAACTTACCCAATGGATACGCGCTATCAACCGCAAAAAACAAGCCATTTTCCAAGGTCCACCTGGTATCGGCAAAACTTTCCTCGCTCAAAAACTCGCTCAACACTTAATTGCTGGAGGTGACGGTTTCTGGGAAATCATCCAATTTCATCCTGGGTACACCTACGAAGACTTTATTCAAGGTATTCGACCACAGAGCGAAGATGGTAAACTCACCTACCCTGTTATTCCCGGTCGCTTCCTAGAATTTTGTCAAAAAGCAGCACTCTGTCAAAATACTTGTGTACTCATTATTGATGAAATTAACCGCGCTAACCTTTCCCAAGTTTTCGGCGAACTTATGTATCTCCTGGAATACCGCGATGCAAAAATTCCCCTTACTGGTAGTAGAGAGTTATTCAGCATTCCGGAAAATGTTCGCATTATTGGCACGATGAATACTGCCGATCGCTCCATCGCTTTAGTAGATCATGCACTCCGTCGTCGTTTTGCTTTCATCACCCTTTCCCCTAACTACGAAATATTGCGCCAATATCACCAGGAAATAGAAACAAATTTTTCAGTTGAGGGGTTAATTGAAATTTTAGAAGCAGTCAACCAAGAAATAAATGACCCCAACTATCAAGTCGGTGTTTCCTTCTTTCTCCGAACAAATATTGAAGAGGAAATACAAGATATTTGGCAAATGGAAATTGAACCATATTTAGAGGAATATTTCTTTGCTCAACCAAAAAAAGTCGATGAGTTTCGGTGGGATAAAATTCAACATCGAATGTCTTCAGCAATTAACAATTAATAATTAATAATTCAGGAATTACACAACATAAGAAAATATACACTATCTGTAGGAGCGAATGGCATTCGCCCCCAACAAGTAGAGTCTTGTCTAATAATTTGCGTAAGTCCTGATATAATTATCTACAAGTATTGTATAGAGAAATTGCTGACGCAAAGCTCCGCTAACGATGTGAGTTTTAACTATATTAATCCCATACCAATATTTGCTAAATTCTCATACAAATTCTACTATAACAGGACTTACGCAGGTAACCCCAGAAACCTGTTTTTTTGCCAATGTTTATTGTTAAAAACAACGATTATCCTAAAAACCCGGTTTCTTTGCATAAGTCCTAAATTAGATAGACACTTCTCCAAACATCTCTTCCTGTAAAAAAATCTGTTATGCCTACCTTTTTACAATATGAAATATCCCCAAATAATCGAACTTACTGAATATCAACCTCGCCAGTTTCCACCAGATAAAATTTACTATGATATTGCAGAAAAATTATGGCAAGAATACGGCAAAAAAGGTAAAAAAATTCAAGTAGAGTTTCCCTCTCCCAAAACCAACCACAAATTGGAATTTACTTCTCAAGGATGGGTTGGTTATATTCCTATAACTCCAGAATTTCACGTCATTCTCAAACCAAAAGTACCACTTCATAACCTATTTGGAATGTTGGAATATGCCTACAATCTCAGAAGTTTTCGTTTCTTAGATGGTTTAGTTAACTGTGAGTCTCTACAGGAATTTTACAACTGTTTAGGTAATATTCTGGCTGAAAAAATATTAGACCGGGGTCGAAAAGGTTTTTATCGCGCTTACCTGCCAAAAACAGAAAATTTAACTTACATTCGGGGGCGGTTAAATATGCAACAAGTTATGCAAAAACCCTGGGATGTTAGGTTGAAATGTGATTATCAAGAACACACTGCTAATATTCCTGATAATCAAATTTTGGCTTGGACTTTATTTATTATTGGTCGTAGTGGTTTCTGTTCTGAAAATGTCGCTCCAAAAGTGGCAAAAGCTTTTCATCTTTTCCAAGGTTTGGTAAATTTACAACCTTTGAAATCTAGTGATTGTGTAAACAGAAAGTATCATCGTTTGAATGAAGATTATCAAATTTTACACGCTTTATGCCGATTTTTTTTAGATAATATCGGAGCTAGTCATAAATATGGTAATTACTCAATGTTACCTTTTTTAATAGATATGGCTAAACTTTATGAAAAATTTGTAGCTGAATGGTTAAAAATTCATCTACCCTCAAATTTAAGAGTTCGAGAGCAAGAAAAAGTATCTATTATTCACAATAAAATTTCTTGTCGAATTGATTTAGTTATTTATGAAGTAAAAACTCAGAAGGTTGTTTGTATTCTTGATACTAAATATAAGTTAGATAGCAAACCATCGCCAGATGATACTCATCAAGTAGTCGCTTATGCAACTTATACAAAATGTCACGAAGCTGTTTTGATTTATCCTCAAAAATTAACTAATCCTATCAATGGATTTGTTGGTGATAGTGAAGTAAGATTGCGTAGTTTGACATTTGCTCTTGACTCTGATTTGGAAAAAGCTGGTCAATCTTTTTTAGAAGAATTAATAAAATCTGTTGATTGAGGCTTGATACTTATAGTATTTTGTTAAGTTAGTATTAAGTAAGAGATTATTTAACTAAAGGGTATGTTAAATAGCTACAATATATGTAATCAGGACTTACCGAAAATGTGAAATAATACATCAATTGTAGGGGTTAACGGCCGTTAACCCCTACTATATATATAGTGGTTATGTGTAAGTCCTGTAATATTAAAGTTAAACTAAAAAATATATATTTATTGTCAAAAATGTCAAATACCCATAATCCTACCAATCTACAATCTTCAAGAGTAACTTATTTATTTATAGATGGAAGTTACCTCAGAAAAAGTTATATAGATACCACTTCTAAATGGTTTGGAAATGAAGTTGAATATGACAACATTAGTATTGATTTTAATGCTGTCAAAAATTTTTTTGATGCTCGAAAAGTTTTCTATTATGACTATATAGACCGGATTCAAGGTAAGTATGAAAACAAAACAGATATTGAAGCTCGTGTATCTGAACAAAAAGATTATTTTAATCAAATTCGTTCTCTAGAGGAATATCACGTTAAGCTAGGAAATTTGACAAAAAAAGGTCAAAAAGAAGCTGGTATTCTTCTTACAATAGATATGATGAATCATGCTATTCGTAATAATATGACAAAAGCAGTTTTACTATCTGGAGATAAGGATTTTAAACCACTTGTTGAAAGTTTAGTTAATATGGGAATGATTGTATATGTGTCTTCCGAAATTCGTTCCACTTCATCAGAGCTGAAATATGCGGCTGATTCTCACATTCCACTGTCATTTTTTGATTACTATAAATGGTCGTCTCCAGAACTGAAAAATAAATATCCAATGCCTAAAATTGAAACGTATAAAACTCCATTTTTAGGTCGAGGTTTAGAAAGATTTACGGCATTATCAGATATTAAAGTTGGTAATAAATTTGGCAGTATAGTTAAAGTTTCTGAACCTCAAAATGCTGAGTTGCTTGATAGAGGAAAAGTTAAAGATTACGAAGTGAAGTTATTTCAAAAAGATCGTGAGTTTATCCTCTTTTTTAGAAAAATGGAAGATGGTTCTACTTTTCAAATGACTTTGAATAATCAGGATAGATTAGAACTTTACTATGCTTTGGAATCTGGAAAAAAAATTAAGTGGGATTAAATTTCAGTTATCAGTTATCAGCTTTTAGTAGTAGACCGAAAAAACTAAAATGGTGCAATAGTAGGGGCGGGTTTTAGTTACAATTTTCATCCTCACCCTAAGATTAAATAAACCCGCGTAGGTGCACAAAATTATTTGTGTCAGTCCAGTAGGGTGCGTTAGACAGTTACCCCTCATTTATAACAGCATTTAACAATCTGTCGTAACGCACAATTTTAGATTTCTCAGTCTCTGAAGTTTTTGAGATGAAACAGTTATTATAATTATCAAATATTTAGAAAGTAATTCTCATCCAGATATAAAAAAAACTATTTCAACAATTAATAATTAACAATTAACAATTAATAATGACTTCTTATTATAAAGAACAGGATTGACTAAAAGGAATTTTTTTCTTTTTCCTCAATAAATGGAGAGGCTTTATACTTTAATTTTTAGGTAAAGTAACTACTTAATCATAAGTCAAATATCTGCCGCCTTTTTTGCTTCTTCTAACCAACTATCAAACAATTCTTGATTATTTTCAACCCATTCTTTAGCATGGCGACGGATATCTTCTGGAGAATCTTCACCCTCTTTAATATATAGACTTTCAACATTCATATCCTCAGTTGAAATTTGAACTAATTCAAACCAACGTTTGGCAACTGGGTTAGCTGCTAAAAATTCTTTATTGGCAAAAATTCGCTGGCGATCGAGAGCAAATCCAAGATTTTTACCTTCTATAGTAGTATCTTTTTCTGTTAGATTTTTCTGGGATTCTGGAAGAGAGGTAAAGGGAACTTCCAACCAAATTATATCTTGATCTGGTTTTAAGACTGTAGATATCCAGTGAGGATTAAAAGCATAGTAGAGAACACTTTTTCCTTGCTTATAGCGAGTAATAACATCTGCAAGCAAAACAATATATTGTCCTCTATTGTGTTCAACTGTATTTTCTAGTCCATAAGCTTTGATTTGATGATCGATTATTCGTTCACAAAACCAACCGGGATTACAACCGACTAAATTAGCTTTACCATCACCATCCGAATCAAATAGTTGAGCAATTTTTGGGTCTTTAAGTTGTCCAAGGTTAGTAATATTATATTTATCAGCAGTTTTTTTATCAATTTGATACCCTTGTACTAAATTAGGAGTTAGAACTCCAACTCGCTCTAACTTTTTTTTACCCCCAGCATTATTAAAATATGCTTCGTGTGCTTTTTCACCGCTGCTCGCACTATAATCTAGGTCTCCATTAGCAACAGACAAATAAATAGCAGGGTAGTCAATTTCTTTCGGTTTTTCAATCTGATAACCAAGTTTTTCAAGACCAATATTTACAATTTCGGTTTGGAAATGTTCTTCAACCCAATTACTATGGGCAGCACGAACTCTAGTTTTTTTAACAGACGAGGTTGATTGACAGGCAATTAAACCTATCAAGAAAGTTATTAAAGTTATTCTTAAGGCAAGTTGCCTCAATTTTTGTTTCATTTAAAAGTTCTCATAAACCTACAATAAAGATTATTTATCTAGACTATATCCTCAAACACTTGATTATCCAAAAACTTTAGAAAAGCTTAAGCATTATATATTTTTATAGGCAAAAATTCTGTACTAAATTAAAATATACCAGGGCGTTAATCGGCCAAATAAAAATTTTCAAAAGTAATCAAATTATTGCTGATGAATCAATTAACTAATCTCAAATCATTTCCATCAGTTTCGCGACGAACAATTCTCAAATTATTAACTATTGGAGCTACCACTGGTTTACTGGGTTATACTCGATTCTCGAAACCCCAACCAACAGTTTTTAACCAAGATAATCTAGATTTACCACGATATTTAAACAATTCTCAAAGTGTGGTAGTAGTTGGTGGTGGATTAGCAGGATTAGCTTGTGCTTATGAACTTAGTCAGCGAGGTTTTAGGGTTACTTTATTAGAAAAATCCCCACAACTAGGAGGAAAAATTGCTAGTTGGTCTGTTGATATAGGGGGAGAAAAGTTTATGATGGAACATGGCTTTCATGGTTTTTTCCCTCAATATTACAATTTGAATAGTTTAGTGGAAGAACTAAACATTACTGATAATTTCCAGTCTTTAGAGTTCTATTCTGTGGTATTTAAAGAAGGAAAATATCAACCAGAAGTTTTTCGTCCAAGCACTTCTGCTTTTCCTTGGAATATAGTAGATTTAGCAATTTCTTCTCCTAATAGATTTAGATGGGGAATTAATTTAGGAAAGCCTAAACATTGGGAAGTTTTTCGTGCTATAGGTGGCTTTCAAGTGGAGAAAACTTATCAGCAACTTGACAATTTATCGGTTGCTGAATGGGTGGAAAAAGATTTTCCTCAAGGATTGTACGATTTGTATTTTTTGCCTTTTGCTAAATCAAGTCTTAATGCTCCAGATAAATTAAGCGTTGCGGAATTAATGCAGTTCTTTCACTTCTATTTTTTTGGTAATCCTGAAGGTTTAGCTTTTAATGGTACGAGACAAGATATGGGTACAAGTTTAGTACAACCTATTGCTAAAGAAATTGAAAGTAAGGGAGGTAAAATTTTTACTGATGTTGGTGTTAGTAAAATTAATTGGCAAGATAATAAAATTAGTTCCATTAGTTATCAGTTAGGAGAGGCTAAAAGTTTAGTTCCTTTTTGGGTAGAACGTAATTGGGAAATTAATAATAAGGAAGTTAATTATTTTGGTTCGAGCGATCGCCTCTTTGGGATTAAAGCTAATTCAGATGAGGCTATTTCTCTGACTTGTACTCATCAAGGTTGTACTGTAGAATTAGCAGAAGATGGAAATTTTTACTGTCCTTGTCATGGTGCAGTTTATGATAGAAAAGGAAAAGTATTAGCAGGTCCTGCAAAACGAAATTTATCGCGCTACAAGATTACTCAAAGTAGAGAAATTCAAGTGCAATTGGTTGGCGTAATGGAAAATAAATCAGAAATTATATCCACAGAAATTCAAGCAGATTATTATGTTTTTGCTACGGATGTTCCGGGAGTTCAGCACTTATTTAATGTGATGGAAGGAGAAGTAAATAAAAATGTCAAATCTCAGGTAGAAAAATTAAATATAGCTGACCCATTTGCAGTTTGTCGTTTTTGGTTTGACCGAGACTTTGACTGGCAACATAGCAATTTTACTTCTCTATCTGGCTATGAATTAACTGATAGTATTACTCTCTATCATCGCATTCAAGAACAATTTATTCAATGGCATGAAAAAACAGGGGGTAGTGTTGTGGAATTACACGCCTATTGTTATAAAGAAAAACAGTTTCCTACTCAGGAAAATTTACTGACAACTTTTGCACAGGAATTATATGAAATTGTACCGGAATTAAAAGATGCTAATTTGCTCCATAGAGAATTAGTAAACCAGAAAAATTTTTCCGCTTATCCTCCAGGTAGTTATCAACAACGCCCGGAAACTAATAGTGGTATTTCTAATTTAATGTTTGCTGGAGATTGGGTAAAAATGCCATTTCCTTGTGGTTTAATGGAAAGAGCTATTAGTAGTGGGTTATTAGCAGCAAATGAAATTATTAATAGAGAGGGTTTACAAAGACGAAAATTACTATCAGTAAACCCAGAAGGTATTCTTAAAATTTGAGATTTAGAAGGAAGAAGGAAGAGGGAAGAAGGAAGAAGGTAAGAAGGGTAGAAGGTAAGAAGAAGGAAGAGGGAAGAGGGAAGAAGGAAGAAGGTAAGAAGGGTAGAAGGTAAGAAGAGAAAAAAGGGTGGGAAGGAAGAAAGCAATTATCTAGGAGAGAAAGGATAAATATTGAAAAAAAAGGAAAATGATAGAGATAACTATCTAAAATGAACTGGAGCAGTTATTTTTCAGCATATCTGAGTAAGATGTACCTTTTTGTAGGATTCTTTTTTCAAAGTGGTCTAATTCCTTCTTCCCTCTAACTTCTTCCTTATTCCTTATTCCTTCTCCCTTCCTACCTTCCTACCTTCTTCCTTATTCCTTCTTCCTTCTAACTTCTTCCCTCTAACTATAATTACCATTTGCTGGTTTAATAGGAATTTCAATTATGAACTCTGTACCTTTTCCAACTTCAGAAACACAACTCAGATCGCCCCCATGTTTTTCTACTACAATTGAATAGCTAATTGATAATCCTAAACCTGTACCTACTCCAACTGGTTTCGTAGTAAAAAATGGGTCAAATATTTTAGACAATGCTTGAGAATTAATACCACTACCATTATCAGCAATTTTTATTTTTACTGTTTCTGACTTTGTTACTTCAGTAGAAATTGTAATAGTGGGTTGACTGTCAAATTCTTGTTGTTTATCTCGCCGATTTTCTAAAGCATCAATTCCATTAGCAAGTAAATTCATAAACACTTGATTAACCTGGGAAACGTAACAGATAACCTGTGGCAAATTACCATAGTTTCTAACTATTTTAACTTCATGTCTATCTGACTTTTCTTTAATACGAGTATGTAAAATTAGTAGGGTACTATCAATACCTTCATGGATATTTACAGGTTTCATATCTGCTTCATCTAAGCGCGAGAAGTTACGCAGAGAAATAACAATATCTCTAATACGTTCAGCTCCAACTTTGATAGAATTCAAAAGTTTTTGTAAGTCTTGTATGAGAAATTCTAAGTCAATATCTTCAATTTCATCTTGAATTTCTTCTACAGGTTCAGGATAATGTTCTTGATATAAATCAATCAAATTTAGTAAGTCAGAAATATATTCATTCGCAGGGGAAAGATTACCATAAATAAAGCCGACAGGATTATTGATTTCGTGAGCTACTCCAGCAACTAATTGTCCTAAACTTGACATTTTTTCACTTTGAATTAGTTGAGATTGAGTACGTTGTAGCTCGTGCAATGTTTGCTCTAGTCGGAGATTTTTTTCGTTTAATTCCTGGGTTCTTTCTTGTATTTTTTGTTCTACTGAACCGTACAACATTGCATTTTCTAAGGAAACTGCCGCTTGAGATGATAAAAGTCTTAATATCTCCAAACGTTCGGGAGTAAATGCACCTGTAGTTAGGTTATTTTCCAAGTACAAAACTCCGATAAGTTTTCCTCCATTAATAATAGGAGTACATAAAACAGATTTAAGTTGAATTTTGGCAACATAAGGGTCAGTTGTGAAACGATCTTCAGCAAAAGCATTACTTAAAACAACATCTTGGCGTGTTCGTTCTACATAATTAATTACTGTTAGTGGTAAATCTTCAGATTCATTAATTTCTGTTTCTTGAACTACCACTTCTTCAGAATCTAAAGTAGCTTCCGCTTTATTCATTAGTTGTCCTTCTATGGGTAACAAAAGTACCCCTTTTTCTGCACCAGCATTTTCCATGAGAATTTTCATTAATTTAGATAGTAATTTATCTAATACAATCTCACTAGAAATTGCTTGAGATGCTTTAATAACTGTGGCTAGATCTAAGGACTGACTATTACTGCCTGTCTCACTAGAAATTGCTGTGGTTTGAGGATCAATCATATAGTTTTTAACTGTTAATAAATTTTTTAATTCTGGATATTGATTTTCTAAATCTTTTACCTTTATATTTGCCCCCCAATTGTGATAACTATAGTAAGCGTCATGTAAATGAACTTTTGCATATTTAGGTTTACCTTGATTTAACCAGCATTTTATTGCTAATTCATTACCTAAGGCTTCATATTGAATAAATTCATTTTTACTAGCAGATTCTATCCCTTGATTATATAAGTCTATTGCTGCTAAATTTTGTCCAGAAATACTGGCAATTTCTGCTGCTATTAATAAATACTTATGTTCAAAGTTTTCCGGACAATTATTTGCCCAAATTTGCATCTGTTGTTGATTTTTTTCTAGTTGCTGCCAATATTCTTTTTGCTTAACTTCAGAAACATTTGGATAAAGGGCGGTTAAAATTAGTGAATAGTAAAAATTAAATTCTGTAGTAGGTAGAATACCTGTAATAAATCCGAGATATTTTTGAGCTGATAAAATGCTGTCTAGTGCTGCATCTAAATTTCCATACAAATATAAAAGATATGATTTATAAATTAGATATATGCACAAGGAATAAAAGTTTTGATGTTGTTGACAACTAGCTAAATATTCTGCTTCTTGCTCTAGATTAATATCGAAATTAATTTGCTCTTTGCTGAGAGAGTCACTCTCCTCATTTTCACTTTTTAATGACAGGTTTTCTAGAAGATTTTTAATTCCGATTAAACTATCTGTGGAAAGTTGATTTTTAGTTTTTTGAGTAAATTGTAAGTAGCGATAAATTTCTGTCAATACTTTTGGGATAGGTTGACCTTGAAATAATGAATTAAGAGATGTGTTATGTAGAAGATAACCTGCATATTCTAAATCCCCTGATTCTAAAGCAGCTCCATATCCTTCATGGTTAATTATATTAGACTCTTTAATGTGCTTAAACCAAAAACTTAATGAATTAGCAAATCCTGCACAAGCTTTACATTTTAGTCCCGAAATTTCCCATTTATCAGTTAGTTTTAATGCCAAAAGACCAAACTGATATGCGGAGTGATAATCTCCGAAATAACTATTGAGAATTATTCCATAGTTAGAATAACACAGACATGATTCGGCAACGGAACCATATTCTAGGGAAATGTTGACACCTTTGAGTATCATTATTGTCCATAATTCGGGATTGGTTAAATAAGCGGATGCCATCAAATTTGTTAATAAAGCTAAAGCTAATTTAGATTTTGATGTGTGCTGCTCTTTTTCATTAATTAGGTTGGCAATTTCTTGATTCCCTAAATTTTCTTTGACTTTGGTAAAATCCTGATTAATTGCTGTCTGTAAATCTGTTTCTGGAAGCTCTATTTCTAGTAATGCTAGAGATTTTTTACCTGCTGCAATGGCTTGTTCATACTGACCGCGTAAAGTATATTGAATAACCAATAAATTATAAACTTCTATGTTCTCAATGATTGATTGAGAATGCTCTAATATTATATTAATTAATGCCTCACTTTCTGAGAAATTACTGTTTAAATATTCTCCTACTGCTCCTTCTTTATATAAAGCAAAAGTTAAATCATGGTCTTGACTCCAACAATCCCGATTTAATAGAGATATACCTGCTGTAATATATTCTTTAGCCGCTACATAAGCTGTGGCATCTTTGGCTTTTTTACCAGCTTCTAAATTGAGTTTTGCTAGTTCAATTTTTTCTGGTTCATCTGTAATTAAACTTCTGCCTATATTCAGATGATCTACTAAATCAAAAACTCGTTCCCCACGATATTCTGGAGGAGTATTTTCTAAGAATAAACGTCCAATTCTCAGATGTACAGCCTGTTTTTCAGATTCATCTATAAAAGTATAAGCTGCTTGTTGTACTCGGTCATGCAAAAACTTATAATTCAGAATTAAAAATGGATATAAGTTCAATTCTACATTTTTGGCTTCTGTTTCTGAAGCAGGTAGAATTAATCCTTCTTGAATAGCAGGTAATAAATCTTGAAAAGTTGCATAAGATTCTTTTTCATAAATTAATGAAAGGGTATTCAAATCAAATTGATTCCCAACACAAGCAACTAAACTTAAAACCTTCTGAGTTAAAGTTGGTAATTTTTCTAGTTTTCCAATCATTAACTCCACTACATTATCAGTAATATCAAGTGCTGTAATTTTTTCCATATCCCACTCCCACCGAATCCTTTCCGAATCAAATTTCAGCAAATTTTCCTGATAGAGAGTTTTCATAAATTCATTCACAAAAAAAGGATTTCCACCTGTTTTTGTTTCTATTAATTCTGCTAATTCTTTTACAGAAGCTTTATCATTGTGTAATGTCTCGGCAATTAATTGAGTAATATGTTCAAAGTTTAAAGGACTTAAATCTATTTGATTTATTTGACCATGATTTATATTCCCAGATTGAGAACGAATGGCATTTAAAGTCATCAATAAATGATGAGTTGAATTAACTTCATTATCTCGATATGCTCCTATTAGAAACAAATGCTTTGTTTCTTCATCCGTCATCATTAATTTAATTAGCTTAAGTGTGGCAGAGTCTGCCCACTGTAAATCATCAAGAAAAATAACTAGGGGATGTTCTGGTTGACAAAATAAACCAATAAAGTTTTGAAAGATAATATTAAAGCGATTTTGAGTTTCATTTGCTCCTAATTCTTGGATTTTTGGTTGGGGTCCAACAATTAATTCTAATTCCGGAATTACATCAATAATAATTTGCCCATTAGTACCAAAAGCTGCTAAAAGTTTATTTCTCCATTCATGTAATTTAGCTTCACTTTCACTTAAAATAATTCTGACTAATTCAGAAAAAGCACTAACAATTGCTGAATAAGGAATACTACGTTGAAATTGGTCAAATTTTCCCCAGATAAAATACCCACCTTGACGAATAATTGGTTGAGCAATTGCTTGTACCAAAACTGATTTACCTATACCAGAATAACCAGTTACTAACATCATTTCTTTTCTACCATTACACACCCGCTCAAAAGCTCCCATTAGTGCTTCAATTTCTAATTGTCTACCATATAGTTTTGGTGGGATTTGAAATTTATCAGAAATATCTTGACTACCAAGAGGAAAATCTACTATTGTTTCTGTCATTTGTAGTTGATTTAAACATTCATCTAAATCAGCAATTAAACCCCAAGCACTTTGATATCTTTCCGTAGCAGTTTTTGCTAATAATTTCAGTATAATATTTGATATAATCTGTGGAATTTCTGGATTAATTTCATGGGGAACTTTCGGTTGTTTAGCAATATGAGCATGAACTAATTCCATAGCATCAGTATTACTAAAAGGCAGTTGCTGAGTTAATAGTTCATAAAAAGTAACACCCAGAGAATAAAAATCTGTACGATAATCTATAGGAGAATTCATCCTCCCAGTTTGTTCTGGAGATATATACGCCAGAGTACCCTCTAAAATTTTAGAATTTTCTAGTTGATGGCTGTCGCGACTTAATACAGAAGAGATACTAAAATCTATAATTTTTAATTCCCCTGTTGTCTGATTAAATATTATATTAGATGGATTAATATCTTTATGAATAATATTAGCACTGTGAATTTCACCTAAACTTTCAGCTACTTTTATAGCTAACCTTAAAAAACCCAAAATAGTAAATTTTTCTGAGGCAATTAATGTTTGGAGAGATGCACCACCAAAATCTTCTAAAATCATTACTAGACTATTCTGATATTTTTCTAATCTATAAACTTTAGTTACCCCAGAAAGATTTAAAGACTTGAGAATTTCATATTCTTTTCTATACCGATTATTTTCAGATTCCCCCCCATAATTTCCTTTGCTAAGTTTAAGTACAACAGGCTGATGATCTGGCTCTTGTGTGGCTCTATAAACTATGGAATTAGTACCCTCATAAATTTTGGCAATAATTTGGTAACCTGAAATATTAATCATTGTTAAATTTTCCTGCAAAACTACTAAATTAGTTCTTAATTCTTAAATATTGTCCGTAAGCAGAAGGCAAGGGGAGTGTGGTAAGTGTAGGGAGTGTGGGAAATGTGGGGAGAAACTACAACCAGAAGGGTTAAATTAACTGTTTGGGCGTTCGAGCTTCCCATACCCTCACCGACCCACACCTGCTAAACTCATCCCCCCGGTGCATTTTACACTTAATGAAATAGCCACCCCTTTTAAGGGAATGAAAATAATAAACTTCAGTATTTCAAATCTCCCTATTCTCTAGAGATACTGATAATTGATAACTGATAACTGATAACTGAAATATGTCTTCTCCTCAAACTACTTTCTACCATGATATCCGTAACCTGGGAATTAACCAAAATCATTGGTATGCTGTTGCTCGTAGCATAGAACTTAAATCTCAGCCTTTAAACATTACCCTTTGGCATCAACCCATCGTTCTGTACCGGGGTTACAATGGAAAAGTCCATGCCCTAGAAGACCTTTGCCCTCATCGTTTTGTTAAACTTAGTTCTGGTCGTGCGATCGCCGATGAATTAGAATGTCAATATCATGGATGGCGTTTTGAGTCAAGTGGTAAATGTTCTCATGTACCTTATTTAGCAAGTAATCAAAAATTACCGACTTGTCAAATTCGGACTTTTCCAGTCCAAGAAATAAACGGTTTTATCTGGGTATTTCCTGGAGATAAATCATTGGCAAATTTAATTTCTCCTCTAGAAATTCCTGAGTGGGAACATCTCAATTATATTGCCACAATATCAGTCATAAAATGTCGCGCTCATTATTCTTATTTAATAGAAAATTTAATGGATATGCACCACGGACATTTACATCAAAACTGGCAAGCTTGGGCAGCAGCAGAATTAATAGACTTATCTGAAAATGACCACCGGGTAGATGCTTATTATCAGGCTCAAAGCTATTATAAAATTGACAAAATTTGGTCAATATCTCAATTATTATTTCCTGCTTTGCGACAACTCCATCCCGAACCATTAAATGTTAGTTATATCTATCCAAATTGGGTTTCTAACCTGGGCAAAGATTTTCAAATTTACTGTCTTTTATGTCCTATTAACGAAAGAGAAACCCAAGCTTATCTGGTTCACTTTACATCACTTCATGCCTTTTGGCGTTTACATAAACTACCAGAATGGTTTAGACGATTTGTTAAAAAAAGTTTATTTGGTTCAGCTCAAAAACTACTCAATGGTTTAGTGGATCAAGATGTAGAGATGATAGAAGAAGAACAACAAGCTTATCTAAAAAATCCTCAGCGCCGTAATTATGAGTTAAACAGCGCTCTAGTAAGTACACAAAAGTTAATTAGAAAACAAGCCATCAAATGAATCATAAATATATGCTGAAAATAATAGAGTATCTGTTTAACAGCCGATAAGATACTCATAAGGTATAAAACTTATCATACATAAGTTATCACCATATTATAGTTCGGTAAAAAGTCCCTGAATTATATCACTTTTCAGTTAAATAGACCAGAAAATCCTGATCGGGAGTGGGGAGTTGGAAGTAGTAAAGATGCCTAGGGTTTCTTTAGCTCACTCTAGTCTATCTAGAGGGAAAACTACTATAAATCACGTCAATAAAGAAAAATTGTCCCTGTTTGAATCTTCCGATTTCAAACAGAGATTATAATATCTGACTTATGACCAAAAAATCAGGTCAATAGCTGCCCCTTTTAAGAGGATGAAAAAAATAAAGTTCAGTATTTTCTTGCCTCTGGCTTTCCTACGGAATGCTACGCAAACAGTGGTCGGTACTGATAACTGGTAACTGATAACTGAAATGACTTTTGACTCTTAAGTTCGTCAAACAGTTACTCTCTAGGGAGCAACTAACATAGCTAATAAAAATTAGCACGATCGAAGTCAATATCTCTCACATTATGGATGGAGCTAGTTCAACATGGGTAATACCATTGGCATAATGTTTGGGTTTTTAGGTGGAACAATTTTCGCCAGTGAAGGGGGATACAAAGTCTTGCAACACCCTAACCCAAACCGAGAATATCAAAGACTTTCAGAAGCTAAATGGTTTTTGGCCTTGAGGTGGTGTGAACAATTTCCAGCTCCTGCTGGTATCCTTAACTTCCAAGGTCAATTTTCTTTTTATAATCAAGCAGCATTAAGAATTGGAGAACATAATTTTGTACCTCTAGAGTATAGGCAAGAAATTTTTAATCAATGTTTATCCTTACCAGCAGGTACAACAAAAACTTACTCAATTTTTGCACCTGATGGTAGTTATTTTAGCTCTTTTGAGGTGATGGGAATTGAGATCGATCCTAGATATGGTAGGGTGGCTATTGTTAATTCACTCTAATTTTTTTGATTGAAAAAATTGGTAGTCCTAAAATGTCATACCAATTCACTTGAAAAATGTCACAAATAGTTGGCTACTGATAATGTGAAATAGTAAGCTAAAATTACTGTATAACCTAACTTTTAAGCGATTCAAATATCACTTCTGTACGTCGCCCTACCGACAGCTACCCTAGGTTATACCGTTTCACGGAAGTCAAAATTCCAAAGTCAAAATTCTAAAGTAAGATTTAATAGACAGAAAACTTTATTATTCAGTAGTTTCAAGGGATTATTTGACATTATAAATTTTCAACTATTTGTAACATCCTTAAAGTGAAAAGGTATTACTAGGTGGGTTTTCTATTATAGGACTACGCATTTAGGGCGCGGATATTGGTAAATGCCGTTTGCAGACTATTTCCGCACCAAAAACTTAGTCAGAGATAACTTTTGACTGTCAGATGTGCGTCTTACATTCTGTTGGCGTAGCCTTTCCGTAGGAAATGGAGACCTCAGAATTACGCACTCGATCCATGACTTGCGCGTAGGGCTATACTTATCATTACTTCTTTACCACTACCAAAAAATTAAGCATTAGGTAGGTGAGCTGGAAGAACGCTTATGGCAGCAATAGCAATGTAGATGAGAGCAAAACGGGTTTCAAATATTGCGACAAAATAAAATTTTGTTGTACGATACCAATCTAATCTAAGGGCGATCGCTGCTAACTTAAGTAAGGCCACACCGAAAGATAAAGCTGTTACTAAGTTTAAGCAGTTGCACCAGTAAATACCAAGTATAATTAGGGTTGCAGTGCTATGATAAATAATTCCGGGTATAGGGCAACTGGTCTTTTGTTTCCGTAACTTGAGTGTAAATATAGCACTACTAAAAAATAGGGTATTAAGTATCCACATTGCTATAGCAGTTAGAGAAATATTGCCTGTGGTAGCTGTGTATGCTAGAGGTGCTGAGAGACAGATAGCTAAAAATCCAATCATTTCGTTTAATATAGATTTTTGTTTGCGCTTGAAAACAGCAATACTATCGGCAACTAAAGCTGCTATTGCTATTGCATAGATCCATAGTAAACATGGGGTTTGGAGGTAAAGCCACCCAGCGATCGCTATTGCAATACTTCCATACAAACCACCCCAGATTAAAAAGCGAGGTTTCCAACTGCTTCGCTGTTTGATTTGGACTACTAAGGGATGTTCTGCTTGTAAGGCGAAAAAAGCACAGATTAGAGCTAAAGTTGTTGAGCTTGTCCATTCTTGGGCTAAAGCTGCTCCAGTGAGAAAAGAACCACCTAAGACGAGTAATACCCCCTGTTCTGGAGAAAAGGTAGGTCTGCACCAAGCATATAGGTTGGGACGATTCTTTTTGGGAGTAATTATTGATAACTGAACCATACTTATCCTCCAAAATAGATAATATGACTAATTTCTATCAGATTCAAGCAAATATCTCTATAAAATTCTTGAGAATTATTATTAATAATTTCACAAATATCCCCTAGATTTTAAGTATTCATTGATACAGAAATCTGAAATAGTTACTAAATCAGGCTACTTAGGAATAAAAATTTCTATTTTTGGTAGTCCTGCATTGTAATGGTGAAGATATATATTTTTTAATTTCTTCTCACGCTCCCACACTCCCCACACCTCCCACACCCCCCACACTCTCTCTACCATTACTATGCACCACCACCCTTTAAAGAAAAATAATTGAATATGAGGATAAATTAAGATAATTCAATAATTGATAATTGATAATGGATAATTGATAATTATCAATTATTGAAAATACAATACCGATGCTACCGGACATGATATAAATTATTTTGATTAATTCTGGACATTGCCAAAAGCGATCGCCTCTCTCAAATCAAAGGGGCGATCGCTTTAACAATCAATTTAGATTGGGAAAAAGAGTGCTAATACTAATTAGATAGGGACAAAATCAGTATTAGTTAGATCGGCAAGACTGTTAGTGGGGGTAATAAAGTCAACCAAAGTTGCTAAAGTTTCTGTCGAGCCAGATATATCAGTCTGTATGATAGCATTGCTACTGTTGTTCGGGTCAAGTCCTATTATCAAGTCATCGAAAGTCAGACCATCTAATAAGAAGTTATCTGCTTCTAGAGGATCAGTTGCATCATCTACATAATCTAGAATCTGATCGTTGCCATCACCAGAACGCAATACAAAACTGTCATTCTCGTCTCCACCAGTTAGAGTATCAGGACCGCTACCACCATCAAGAGTGTCATTGCCGGTCAAACCACCATTAAGGATGTCAGCACCAGCACCGCCTAGAAGACTATCTCGACCGCTACCACCATTAAGAGTATCTCGACCGATACCACCTTCGAGGGTATCTCGCCCGGTACGACCGAGGAGGATGTCAGCACCAGCACCACCATCAAGATAATCGTCTTCGCTACCACCATCAAGACTATCGTTACCGCCACCACCAAGGAGGGTATCTCGGTCATTACCACCAAGGAGGGTATCTCGGTCATTACCACCATCAAGAAAATCTTGACCGTCACCACCGAGGAGGCTATCTCGACCACCACTACCAAACAGTTGGTCGTCGCCATCATCACCATTTATTGTATCATCTCCTCCTAGGCCGTCGATAATGTTGTTCTCGGCATTACCAGGAAGATTGTCATCGCCTGGAGTACCAGTAATAGGTGTAGGATCGGTAGGGTCGGTAGGATCGGTAGGATCGGTAGGATCGGTAGGGTCGGTAGGGTCGGTAGGAATAGGGTTCCCAAACTCGAAAGCACCAATATCAGCAACACCATTAACAACACGCTGGAAACCTGTACCACGTTGGTCGGTAGTTAGACCAAGAGAGTTACTGCCAGCGTTAATAGCAGCACTGCCAGCTTGTAAAGCATGGGTTTGAGTGGGTCCCCCGTTATCAGCAAGAGGATCTAGACCAGGGTTGACTCCAGTTAGGTCGCCTGTACCGTTGAAACGACCAGTAGCGTTTCCTGTACCAATTAAGTTGTTGCCACCACTTTGTATAGCGTTACTACTATTAGTTAATTCGTCAACGTCACTGTTAACGTTGCCAGCAATAATGCTAGAGGTGACAGTTGTAGTTTGAATGCTTCCGAAGGCAGCTAAACCACTACCTTTACCTACAGGTGCTTGGTTATTAGTAATTGTAGAGTTGTTTATTGTCGCATCAGGGCGCGTGCCATCTTTAACATAGACACCACCACCTTCACTATTTGCTGTGTTACCACTGATAGTGGAATTATTGATATTTGTAGTGCCAACGATATAAACACCACCACCATCACCAACAGCAGCACTTGCTAGGTTGTTATTGATAGTAGAGTTACTAATATTTGTAGTACCAAATGCGAATACACCACCACCGTCATCAGTTGCTGTATTATTGCTAATAGTGGTGTTGGAAATATTGGCGCTACCTATGTCATTCACATATATACCACCACCATCAGCTACACTACCTGATGCTGTGTTACCTGTAACTACGCTGTTGCTGAGAGTGAGTGCTTCATTAGTAAAGATACCACCACCATCACTTTGATTTGTGCCGGCACCAGAAGCAAAACCACCTGTAATGTTGACTCCATCAATGGTAACTTGAGCTTGATTAGAGTTGTTACCATCGTCAATATTAAATACACGGGAGTTACCTCCTGCATCTATAGTGACTGGGTTGGTTTCATCACCATCAATAGTGAGGTTTTTATCAATTAATAGTTCGCTGGCGAGGGCGATAGTCTGACCACCTAGACTGGGGTCAAATTGAATCGTATCACCTGCGGCGGCATCAATAATTGCTTGTCTTAGGGAACCAGCACCACTATCATTCAGATTGCTAACTAGAGCCATAATTTGTTCTCTTTTTAAGTATTTTGTTTACTGTTTAGTTAAACATTAGTAGTTGGTTCCCATCCGGAAAAATTTTAGATTAGCTTTGGCAGATTTATTTTGCTTGAAATTTAATTAGACATGGCAATAATTCCAGGGTAAATATTTATTATCCTGGTTTGATCAAGGTATTAAATAATGAGTAATTATGCTTGTTCAATAATTGATAATTGATAATGGATAATTGATAATTACCTCTGGTTAAAA
>NZ_JBNHEQ010000046.1:0-3389 GCF_050016015.1 Dapis hubbardiae BLCC-M172 | reverse complement strand
AGTGGGGGAGATGATGAAGTAAGTCAAAAAAATTCTACCTTTTTCCTCTATTCTATAATTCTCCATCTCCTGACTACTGAGGACTGAGGACTGACTCCTTTGGCAAAAACCTTTACCTTTGCGGAGATACCTTCAGGGGTTCTATAAGAAACCGGGTTTATCGGAAACAGATATCAGTGAAATAGGTCATTTCATATAAACCCGGTTTCTCTGCAAAGTTACGGCAAGAATTTAACTTCTGAATTCTGAATTCTACTAAACCCGGTTTCTCGGAAAAAGTGCTGTAATTTAGTTACAGTAAGAATTTAACTTCTGAATTCTGAATTCTAAATTCTAAATTCTACTCCAGACCTAAGTCACTCAAATACATTTCTTCGCCTTTTCCTTCACCAGGGAAAGTAGCACAATAATTCTTATGTTCCTCAATAGCAGATGTTAATAAGTCTGGAGGTACTTCACCAGCAAAAGCACAAGAACCAATACCTGCAGGTAGAGGTGCCCACAAACCACTACTACCACGCTTACGACGCATATTTTTTTGGCCTTTAAGCATTAATTCTGTATCTTCGAGAATAGGATGGTAAACAGACAAACCTATAGAAGCACACAATGCAACTATGCGATCGCGGTCATCTTTCTTGATCCAACCCATCTCTAATGCTAAAGTCGCTCCAAAAGCCATACCAATACCTACAGCATGACCGTGCATCAGTTTGGCCGCTGGTTCAAAACGAGGACTCCAGGTGTGTCCATAAGCGTGAGGTCTATCTTGATAGGTCTCGAACATATTTGTGCCTTCATGCTTCATGTAGGAATACAAAGCACGATAAATTACCTCATCAGCTATTTTTTCCAATTCCTCATCTGCATCAACATTAGCAAAATGAGTATCCACTAAACGCTTACCGTATTTTTCCATCAATTCAAATAATACTGGATCATCGGTAACTGCCATTTTGATAATTTCTGCCATCCCGTTGCGAATATGACCTTTTGCCAAAGTGCGGAACAAAGTACGGTCTACAATAGTTAGCACAGGAGGGTGGTAAGCACCAATACTATTCTTAAATAGATTACCATTTGTACAGGTACGAGGGGATGGTCCCGCATCAATAGCTGCAACAATTGAACTTCCAATCATCACATAAGGTGTCCGTCGGTGTTGCAAACTACAAGCTAAACCAGCAACATCGCTTAGTACACCACCTCCAATTATCAAAACAGGTTCATTACGGGATACATCACAACCATCTTTACCCAAGAATGCCAATATTTTGTGGACTGTCTCAGGAGTTTTGTCTGACTCCCAAGCACGACACACAAGAACTTCTAGAGGAATTTCATTCTGTTTAAAATAATTTTGCAGTTGTTCTCCGTAAAGTTCATCTACTGTCTTATCGACAACTGCGATACACCGACCACGGGTTTTGTAGATTTCAGCTAAAGCAGGGTTAGATGGGTTTAAAACTCCATTTACTAATCTTACTTCTGACTGGAGGGTAAATGTTGCATTAATTTGGAATGAGCGACCATCCTCTACTGCTCTAATTTCTCCACGACCATCATACCATTCTGAGGTACGATATTTTTCTGCATGATCGCGCCTAATACTTGGGTCAAATGTGAAGTCTGGTTTGTTTACTTCTTCAATGACTGCTGTAGAAGTTGATATTGCGTTACTCATAATTGTATTTAGTTAATTGTTGGCTTAGAAGTGTTATCTGTGTTCTTACACAACAGATGTTTGCTTTTACACTGGAAGTCTGTGTAAAAGCTTAATGTAATACCTTTAGGGCTTACACAGTACAACGTAATTTTTGTCATGGCGTTTTGCTGGCGCACAACTCCGTTTTTCATGTCGCGCAGCTAAACGCTGCGCGACATGTTTTGCATTCTGCAAAGCTTTCCTATCGGAATGCTCCGCAAACGCACTTCGGCTGTTGCCGACATGAATGCGCAGCATTCCGTCAGGAAAAAGCGACAGCTTTGCAATAGTAACTGACAGGGTTTGCAGAGCTGTCCGGAACGGATAGCAATCTCAAATCCTAGTTTTTTGTACCTCATGCGTAATTCCTGACCTTATTACTAAGGTTAAGACAAACCAAAGGGTCTGTCATTTCTTTGAAGTAGTTTCTAAGAAGTATTCAATTATAGGCTAATTATTTTTGTTGCTACTGTATGGCTGAGTAGTGCTATCAGCTCCAAACCCAAACATTGATAGCTTACCACATTTTTATAGACTTTTGCCGGGAAGCAATTATCTTTAAGAAATATTTTCTGATTTCTGTAAAGATTAACATTAGATCAGTTTTATCCACAGCAAGCTTGACAATTTTCCTAAGATAGAAAATCGCACAATGTAATCGTTTTTTTGTTCACACTGAAACTTACTTAAATTTCCTCGTTTTTGATAGCAAAACTGAACTAATGCTTTTATTAGTTTTCGCTTATTATTTTAGTTCTCCACACTTCTATAGTGGAAAGTTGCTCTTCTTCTTTCTCGTCTAGCTTCCACTTTAGATTACAACCGTGATTCACGTTTTGATCTGGATTTAACGGTTCTTTGGTAGTTATGGTGTTTAGCATAGTTGTCAAATCCTTTATTAATGACTAAATAACTTACTTGGGAGTTTTAATTGTACCAACGTGAATTTTATTGAATGAGCATTCTTAGTTAGCTTCTAGATACTGAGCTATTACTTATGCTTAAAGGTAGACTCAACAAGCAGTATAGAACCCCTGAAGGGATCTATTTAAAATTATAGATTGAGAGTAGGGGAGTGGGGGAGTAGAGGAGATGCTCTAAATTCTACCTTTTTCCTCTATTCATTCTCCATTCTCCATTCTCCATCTCCTGACTCCTGACTCATAAGCCAAAAACCCTTATCTTTCGCAGATACCAAATGGTTTCTATAAGATCCTTAGCTAATGGAAGCAGTTGGAACTTTTTACCTATTTTCATAGGTACTACGGTTTTAATATCGCGTAGCAAAACCAGTTTAGCTAGCAATAGTTAAGTCATGGACTTGAGAATTTATTTTTAGTCTTGCCTGTTAGTTTAACCCTAATTGTTGCTCGTTTTATTTAATATTAAGTTAATAGTTGTTAAGCTTTAGCAATTATATATAACTTTGATGAATTTTTCAGATAAAAATTATCTCTATATGATATAATTTTTGTTTTAAGTTAATTATGATGAAAATATCATTATATACTCCTCCAACTTTCACATTTAGATGTTTTTTATAACCTCCAATTAACCTTAGATATTTTGAGGGTAAATTATATCATGTCCGGATAATTAGTGATCAAAAGAACTTTCTCCTTTTTATAGTTTCTTTCTCCTCTCTTCCCTCCTGACTCCTGTACGGGCGTTAACGATAGTTATG
>NZ_JBNHEQ010000045.1:0-14109 GCF_050016015.1 Dapis hubbardiae BLCC-M172 | reverse complement strand
AACAGTTTCGTCTGAAGTCTTGGGGGTAATTTCTGGTGATTGAAATGTGGATTTTGCTTGAACTAAGTCTGTAGGTTGTTCTAGAATTAACTCTGGAGTTTCAACAGTTTCGTCTGAAGTCTTGGGAGTAATTTCTGGTGATTTAACCGTTGATTTTTCTTGAACTAAGTTACTAGGTTGCTCTGGAATTAACTGTTGAGTTTCAAGAATTTCATCTGAAGTCTTGGGAGTAATTTCTGGGAATTTTACTGTGGATTTTTCTTGAACTAAGTCACTAGGTTGCTCTGAAATTAACTCTGGTGTTTCAATAGTTTCGTCTAAAACTTTGGGTATGATTTCTGGTGATTGAAATGTGGATTTTTGAGGTTGTTCTGGAATTAACTCTGAAGTTTCAACAGTTTCGTCTGAAGTCTTGGGAGTAATTCCTGGGGATTTTACTGTGGATTTTTCTTGAACTAAGTCACTAGGTTGCTCTGGAATTAACTGTTGAGTTTCAAGAATTTCATCTGAAGTCTTGGGAGTAATTTCTGGGAATTTTACTGTGGATTTTTCTTGAACTAAGTCACTAGGTTGCTCTGAAATTAACTCTGGTGTTTCAATAGTTTCGTCTAAAACTTTGGGTATGATTTCTGATGATTTTACTGTAGATTTTTCTTGAACTAAGTTACTAGGTTGCTTTGGGATTAACTGTTGAGGTTGAATAGTCTCATCTGAAGCTTTTTTTTCTGTGTCTGGTGATTTTACTGTGAGTTTTTCTTGAACTAAATCAATAAATTGCTCTGGGATTAATTCTTGGGTTTCAATAGTTTCATCTGAAGCTAGTGGGGCTATTTCTGGTGATTGAACTGTGGATTTTTCTTGAACTGAATCAATAGGTTGTTCTTGTATTAATTCTTGGGTTTCAATAGTCTCATCTGAAGATTTGGGGGCTGTTTCTGGTAATTTTACTGTGGATTTTTCTTCAACTAAGTCACCAGGTAACTCTGGAATTAACTGTTGGGGAGTAATAGTAGAGTCTGAAGAATAAAGCTGAACCTCAGAATAAGAAGGTATACTTATATTATTGTCTTCTACAGGTGAATTGGCTGTAATTTCTTGATTTTCAGCAATTTGAGGAATAACTGAATAAGATATCGCTTGATTTTTATTGCTAGAAGTATCTACTTGAGAAACAGATTTTTGCTCAGAAACAGGTTTATAAATATCGCTTTCCCATTTCCCTTGAACAATAGGTAAATTATCTGATTGATTTTTTTTTAATTTATCATCTGAGAGTTGATAATTCTGAGGAAAAAGCATTTTATCAGCAGCAGTTGTTAAAATACGCGACTGAGTTTGAGTAATTTGTTTACCGAAGCGAGGATGAAGTTCTGAAAGCGGATTATTTTGGATGTTTTTTTCTACTAAAGGATGTGTTTGAAGTTCTTCTTTTTTTATTTCAGCTATACTCTGGTTAATCTGATTTTCTGAGTAAGATTCTGACTCAAAATTGTCTTCAATAAATTCACTGGTTATAGAAGTTGGTTTTTCAGGATAATCTGAACGAGAAAAATCCTGGGCAAAAGTGAAAAAATCATCAGATTTTTCTAGAGTTTGAGGTAACATTAATTGAGACGCTTGAATCAGAGGGGGTCGCACTTTTAACATCCGCTTTAGTCCCAAGTTTTCTGGGGGACACAAAGATTTTTTTAAACCTAGGGAATATGTAGACATAATTAATCAGCCTCTTATTAATTAAATTTTATAAAAAACCTTTATAAAAAGCGGTTAAAATTATCTCGTTCTCTTGATGCTTTTCGCTTTAAATTATCAATTTCTCGCGCAGCTTTTCCTTTAGCATAATCCATTCCTTGTTGTTTTAATTGATCGTATTCAGTTTCCAGATTGTTCATCGTATTTCTGACTTCTTGTCCTAATGAATTTCTAGCATTAGAAAGGGTTCTACTAGCTTGATTTAGGTGTTGTCTGCCAACATCTGCTAAATCACTAGCAAAGTAGCCTAAACTACTACGATTAAGTGGATTTGCTGGCTCTAATTCTCGTTTGTATAATTCTAAAGTATCTTTTTTATAGATGGTTAAACCTTCATAAGCTAAGGTTAATTCCTCTATAGCAACATTATTAGAATCTGCTTGAAAAGGTGATACTTTCCAACTAACTGGAACTGAACCAATTAATGTCCAAGACTGCATAGTTTCTCCAGCTTGATTAAATAGAAGCAGAGTAACATTCAACCGAAATTTTTGAGAATCTCGCAAAATTTTTTCAATCCAATTTAAGAAGGTTAAATCATCAGTTATTCCTCGTTTTAATGTGATGTCTGTGAATTCCGCTTGTCCTAAAATAATCCGTTGTTGATCGTTAACACCGCCTTCATGAAAAGTTTCTCGCTTAATGTTAACGCCTAAGCCAGAACATTCACTAAAACAGGCTGAAATTTGACTATCAATTTCTAAATAAAACCTATTCGCTGTAACATAATTTAGTTCATAAGCTGAAGGTTCTTGACGATTATTTTTCATTATAAAATCCTCTGATGATTACAAATACGTTCCTGTTGATTACGAATATCTTCTTGCATTAGTTGATAAACTCTATCACAGAGTTTTCGTAGTAAAATTGGATCGTTGATTATCTTTTCAATTAATTTATCTTCTAAATCTTTTTCTGACATTTTGATTAAGGTTCATCCTAACTTTATTTTGACAATTGAATGGGAATTAATCCAGCCGAATGTAATAGATGTTGCCCTTCATTAGTTTTCATTATATCAGAAAATATTCGACCTGCTGAATTTTTACTTCCTTCTTTTAAATAAATCACAGCAATTGAATATCCTAATGGATAATCACCTTGTTCAAATATCTTAGGATTGGGTTTGTAGCTTCCTTTGTCCATACATAAATCCGTTCCTGGTGTGATTGGCTTGCCATTGTTATGTATAATTGGTTGAACTGCTCTAAGTTTCCCTTCTCCAACAATTGCTAAAGGATAGACTGAACACTGATTAAATACTTTACTAAATAAATCAATCCCAATCACAGCTTGACCGCCTTTTTCAAATTCTGCTAAAGCTCTTGCCGTTCCTTTCCTATATCCTGTTTCTCTGCAAGTCTTTTTATCTTCATCAATAAGATTGACAAAGTTGTTTCTTTCCTGCGTATTTTTCAAAACTAAGTTTTCAAACAATGAAGTCACCAGAAAAACTTCTTCTTGAGTTTTATAACAAATTTGACTTCTTTTGAGATTTTTTTGATTATTAGCAGCATCAGAAATCCCTAACTCTTCTAACGTTAAGGATTGATTAGAGTAGAGTTTTTTGAGGGATTTGAGAGAAATTTGACCAGATAGTAATTTAGGCAAACTTCCTTCTCGTTGAACATCACTGAAAGCTACATAAGCGAATAAAGCATCATAGGCAATAATTTCTATTTCTAACTTTTTGCTATTTTCTAAAAGCTGAAGTTCATCGTTCAAGAGGGAAGTTACAATAAATTCAGAGTTGTTTAAAGTAGATATAATTGTATTTTCTAAACGTTCTTTTGTTTCTTCTTTCCTTTCGGTACGACTAAAATCAAACGAATTTGTAGATGGTGAATTAAATGAAATTTGAGAGAGAAGATTCAAATGTTTAGAAAACTGTTGATTTCTACCATATCCTACAGGAGTTTTCAAGGCAATATTCCATCTTTTATCCGCTGCATAATTAATTCTTTGTCCTATAAAATATGGGGGGATATTGACTTCTTCTACCGACTTGATTTTTGGTATTATCTGAATAATTTTTTGATCTGTTTTTGATGTTGGTGAACGAGATAAAAAATACAATACGCCCACAAAATAAATTCCAAAACTCATTAACGCCACCAACAGAAGAATAATTGGAATAGTCCAAGAACGTTGAGAGGTTTGAACAATCTCTTCATTCTCATCAAAAACACTCTGGGGCGAATCTACTGGATAATTTAAAGGTAACTTTAATAATTCTCTATGAGCTTGAGCTGCGCTTTGAAAAGAACCCGAATATAATTGCACGGTGAAATTTTTGATTTCAGGATGACAATGTTGATGCCATTCTAAATCTTGAGGCGGATTTTCCTGGGTTCCACCTGATAAAAAATAGCTAATTTTACCTAAATCTTTAAGGTCTTTTTCAAAGGCTTTTTTCGAGAGAGATGGATGATATAATGTTGAGTCTAAACTATCTATTAATTTTTCCCATAGTGCCAAACGACTTACATAAATTTTAAATTCTTCATCTTCTTCATTAGAAGCCAATTGGGGACCATAACTAACAACTAATAGACTGTCTAAATTAAGGTTGCCATGACCTATTCCTTTAGAGTTATTTTCAAAAAAACGAATTTCATAACAGTTGTGTAAAAACTGCAAAGTTTGCAATATTTGTTGCAGAATTTTACTAACTTGAATAGGCGTTAAAGGTTGATGCCGTTGATTGAGATATTCTCCTAAAGTCAGACTATTGGAAATTTTTTCAAGAATCAAATACCAACGAATATCTTGTTCGTTATTCTCATAGAAATCTTTAATAACATCAATAGGAAGTAGTAAACGAAATTCTTTAACTTTTGCATTTTGATAGGTAATTTCAGGTGAAAAATCAGATGGACTTCGAGTTAAAAATTCTTGAATCAATACTTGTTGGTTTTGCTGTGAAGTAGGAGTTGCTTCATATTGACGAACTTGAGCTGAATGACTCACACACTGACCAATTTTATACCTGCGACCAAAGTTATCCCGAATTTCATAATCTGGAAGAAGAACTTTTTGAGTTTTCTGGTCTTTGCGTCGTCGCCGAGAACGTTCCCGAAAAATTGGTTGGTCTAAAGTTGCAGATTGAATAGAAGTTTGTACTCCTCCTGTTTCTGCCGGAATTATGGGTTTTGGTCTAGCTTGAATTGGGGATTCGACTTGGGTTTTATCTTGAGAAAAATTGGGTAAACGTGGAAAAATTTGTCTGTCTTGCTTTTGGGAACCCTTGCGTTCGCTGCTTCCAAATTCAGCTTGTTCATACATTTGCTGTGCTCGACGCCTAACAATTCGATAAACAGTATCGCGAGGATGAGAAATAAAGGTAAAAATTTCTCTTCCTCTAAGTTTGACTGTGTTTACTAATTCTGATAATCTCATAGCGATCGCTCCTATTCATAATTTGATAATAATAGACATCTCCAATCATAAAAAGTAAAATCAATTATCGTACATAAATTATCAATTATATCATGTCCGGATGTAATGGTATAAATAAAATATTTGGCGATCAAGAGGATATATTTTAATTTTTCCCCTACTCCTCTACTCCCCTACTCCCCTACTCCCCTACTCCCCTACTCCCCTACTCCCCTACTATCTTAAATTATAAGCGTTCAATCGGACATGGTATTATTTCTCCCTGCTCCGTCTTTTCTGGAGAAGTCTAATTAATTTAACTCCGTGTTTGTTCCTTCTTTTTGATTAAATTTCGTAAGACAATTTCTCGTTCTTTGCGGGCGATGTTGTACTCAGGATCGAGTTTCAATGCTTCTTCAAAATTCACCAAAGCATCTTGATAGCGACCCAACCGAGAGAGGGCAATTCCTTTTCCCGTAATCACGCCAACGTTTTCAGGACTCAGAGCATCAGCTTGGGTGTAAGCATTTAAAGCAGATTGATATTGCCTAAGTTCAAGTAAAATTAACCCTCGGTTATGCCAACCCTCAAAAGACTTGGGGTTCAATTGAACAGCTTGCTGAGTTGCCTCTAGAGCAAGTTTCAACAATTGAGGATCTCGCAACCGCCATAAGACAACAGCCTGATTTGCAAAAATACTGGCCTTGAACAAATTCTCCTTGGGTGTAAAATTACCTGCTAATGCCTGCTGATAGGCTTCCACTGAGGCTTTATATACCAATACATTCATAGTTTTCTCAGTTGTATATCCATTCTGTCGCTGCAAACTCAATAGCTGACCATACTCGCTGAGAATGCGACCGTGGTTATACCAACCCCGAGCATAGCTAGGATTGATTTTAACAGCCCGATGAGTAGACTGAAGCCCCTGTCTATAGTTGAGTTCCGCAAGTTCATACTGTTGTTGTGCCTGCTGAAGTTGACCCAAATGCCATAATATCACCCCTCGGTTGTTCCAGGCTTCGGCGTAGTCCTCATCCAAGGCAACAGCGCGGTTTGCAGAGCCTAAAGCATCATTATAGCGTTCTAAGCCAGCCAAAGCGGTACTTCTCTGGTTCCAAGCCATTGCTGGACGCATATCCCCCCAATCTAGATCCTCCTCCAGAGCAGCTTCACAAGCCTTCAAAGCAGATTCATATTGTTCGAGTTGATTAAGCAATTCACACTGGTTAACCAAAGCTAGAGAATAGTTAGGTTGAATCTCAATGGCGCGACTATAGGAAGTTAACGCTCGTTCAGTCTGTCCCAAAGTTTCCAGAGCAATACCTTGTTTTGTCCAGGCTTGGGCATTATCAGGATTATCAGCTAAAATTTTTTCATAAAAACGCACTAAATTTTGAAGTTGTTTAACTATTTCTTCTGCTTCTGCTGCTGAATTAATAACGAGAAGGGGATCGGATGTGGCTACTTCTTGACGCGCCACCAGCAAATGTTCTAAGGCTTGAGCTGGAGTAGTAGTTTCCCAATTTTCGTTCACGGCGATCGCTAATTCACAATTTTCAAGAGCTTCTGTATAGCGTTCTATTTCAATCAATAAACCACATTTTTTAGTCAGGAAAAAGGAAGAATTAGGGGTAATTTTTAAGGCTTGACTGTAAGAATTCATCACATCTTCAAGGCGTTGATTTTCGCGCTCTTTTGCCACATTCTGTTTTCCTAAACCTTCCAGTTCAGCTACTTCTAATTTTCCTAATTTCCCCAAAGCAATTGCTCGATGTTTCCACGCTTCAGCAGGACTACTACGACCCCAAATTCCATCAATTTCAATTGCTTTTTCACAAGTATTGATTGCTTTTTCGTATTGGTCTAATGCTAAAAATATTTCACATTGATGCACTAAAACTTGAGAATATTTCGGTTCTCGCTGCAATAGATAATTATAGGAAACTAATGCTTGGGGATACTGTTTTAACTGTTGTAATGAATTGCCTAAACTCATCCAAGTCTCTAAATTTTTTCGCTTCGGCTTCAGTTCGATCGCCCTTTGACAAGCCGCTACAGCTTCGGAATATTGTTTAGCTTGTTCGAGAGTAGTGCAGAGTTCTTGCCAAAATTTCACATTATTGTAATCAAATTCTGGAAGTTGAGAAACTGCATTCTGTTGAGTTTCTGAAACTGAGCTTTCTGTCAGTTTCGATTCACCCATCGCTGGAAGTGAGCTTTGAATAAAGAACACAAATCCAACACTAATAATACTAATCCACGAGAATATTAATTTCATCTTTTATATTTATATTTTGCTTTTACTAAAGTATATTACAGCGGTTTTCATTTCAGCAGACCACAGTAGGGGCTAATGGCCATTAGCCCCTACAAGGTTTTGTTTATGGCGATGTGGTTCATTAATTTGAAAAGCGCTGTAAAAGTAATTCATTTAGTAGAATTTAATAGTTGGCTTAATAAAATTTTTGTATTTTTAAAATTACTCCTTCGTTGTTTGCAACAGAACACCCATATTTAGAGTTTGCTGAATAAATTTAAAACCCTTCAAAGATAAAAGCTTGAGGCTTTTTGAATTGAAAAAAGTGTCTGGTTTTCAGTTGAAAACTCTCAAAAAGTTAGTATAAAAGGCAGAATAATAGCAGAAAAATCAAGGGAAAAATATATCTGTCTATCTCCTTTATACTACTCTCTACTCCCCCACTCCCCTACTCCCCTACTCCCCCACTCCCCTACTCCTTAAAAAGACTTTTTCAGCAAACCCTATTTAATCAGATTTCGGCGGAATTTCTATAGGTTCTAAAGGACCTAATTCAGTTGGTACAGGTTGAACAACCTCTGATTCAGATGTTTCCAATTCTCCCGTTTTAGGAAAAGTAAATTGACTCGGACTACTAGACTGACTAGAACTACTAGACTGATAAGTTTGAATCATAATAGACCGACTTTCTTGTTCTCCTAAACTATTAGTAACTTGCAAAGTAATTGTTTCAGAAAATGGAGCCTGGCTAATCATATAATTCATTGAATCTTCCTTTTTTACAACATCAGCAAGAGGTTGTAATTCAACTTTAATTCCCTCTCCACCTTCCACTTTCCATCCTAATTGAATAAATACAGGTGTTCCTTCTGAACCAATAGCAATAGGTGGATAATTTACAACAGGTTCAGTAATCAATTGATCGTTAACTTTAAATTCAATCTTTATTGGTATTGGCGTTACTTTAACTGGGGATGAAATTTGGTTAATCTTGACATTTTCTTCTGCTTTTTTAGGAATAACTTCAAGCTGAAATGTATGTTCTCCAGGGGGAAAGTTTTTTATTGGCACATCTCTACAAATCAGTAGATAGTCAACCGCTTTAGAAATTGAACAGAATGAGTTAACTTGACTGGGATATTGATATCTTTGAACCTCTTGACTAGAACCATTTCGATCTTGAGCTGTGATAATAAATAATTTAATTTGGTTAGGATTTTGAATTACCCAATTTAATTTGATCGGCTCTTTATTAGCTTCCTCATAAACCGCTTTTGATACTGTAAATTGTTTAATTTCAGGTAAAGGTTCTGGTTGAACAACAATAGTATTCTGTAATGCTTGAGAGTCTGAGGGTTTTTTCGGGTTTGATAAAGAGTAAACCGCTACTTTGAACGTATAATTTCCCGGTTCAATCAAGTCAATATTTAAGCTCCACTGACAGCTTAATTTTTCCGGGTTATCTGCTGCAACTTTACAATCTAAATTACCCAAAAGATTCCTAATATCTTTTGGCAAAATTTGAGCTTTTTCTAAATCTTGAATATAAGAATAAGAAGCAGCTTTGGTAACTTGATTACTATCCTGAGTAATAATTTCCAATTGAGTTAATTGACTCCGATTTGTAATATCAAATTGGAGAATAATCGGTTCTTTTTTGGCTTCTTCATAAACCGCTTTTGATGCTGTAAATTGCTCAATTTCAGGTAAAGGTGCCGGCTGAACAAGGATAGTATTTTGTAATGCTTGAGAATCTGAAGGTTCTTTCGGGTTTGATAAAGAGTAAACCGCTACTTTAAATGTATAATTTCCCGGTTCAATCAAGCGAGTATTTAAGCTCCATTGACAGCTTAATTCCTCTGGTTTATCTGCAATTTTACAATCTAAATCACCCCAAAGATTTTTGGTGTCTTTCGGTTGAATTTGACCATTATTTAGAATATAAGAAGCAGTTCTGGTAACTTGATTACCATCTTGAGTAATTATTTCAATTTGATTTAATTGACTCTGATTTGTAATATCAAATTGCAGAATAATTTCTTCTTGTTGAAGTCTTGCATAAGTTGACTTAGGAGAAGCTATCTTGTTAATTTGAGATAATATAGGTTGAGGTTTAGGAGTAATTTCAATTGTATGAGTCTTACTGGAATCAGAAGCCTTTTTTGATGAACGCTTTCTAAATAGTTGATCGATAGATTTCGGAAAAGCTTCTATTTCAAAAATATATTTATCAGGAGTAGGAGGCTCTAAAGTCAGAGTACATTCAAGAGTGCACTTATTCTTGTTCCGATCTTCAATTTTGCATTCTTTTTGATTCTGGCTATCCTTTTGATTAGTTAATGAAGGCTTTCTCAATAGCTTATTAATAGTTCTTTTAAACAAACTACTATCATGATATTCAATCAATTTACATTCATAATTTTTATTAACTAATTCTGGTAAATTAAGTTTTTCATCATCAAATGGATAGCTTTTTAATTCACTACTTCCTTGGCTATCAATTCTCGTAAAAACAATTTTTTCTAACTCTTGAGGATGACGAACTTTCCAATTAATTTGAATTGGTTCACCTTCTTTATATTTTGATAATTGATTAATTGTGCTAAATTCATTGATTTTAGGTAAAGGTGGCATTTTGAAGAAATTCCACCAAATTGCTAATGCTGTTCCTGCGAAAAGACTGAATACCAATAAAATTAATAGCCATAAATGCCACCAAGGACTTTTATCCCACACTAAAATTCCTTCTAGTGAGGGTTCCTCCAAGGGGAAGTTTTGCACATCCTCTAACTCAACATCAAACCGAAGTTCCAAAACTGGTCTAGGAATTAAACGTCGCCATCGCCAACCTTTCCGCTCAACTTCTAAATTAATGGTCTTGCTTTTACTCGGAAAAATTCGCACATCTGACTGCGGTGAGAGAAAATAATTCCAAAGCTTTTCCTGCTGTATAAAGTTTGTAGTTAAAATCAGATCGCGTCTGGTATTCCCTTCGTTAGTTAATTTAATATCAAAATCAGCTTTACCTTTTTTGACTTTGTTTTTAGTCGGTTGAAGTGTACATTGCAAATTATATTCTGGTAAAATTAATAAATAAAAGACTCGAATAATAAGCTGAGACTCATTATTTTTTGAAATGAGTTGAATGGTAGGAAAATAATTTCCAGCAGGAGTATATTTAGGGGGATGCAAGATTAACTGAATCTCTCCTGGGGGATCTTCTGGGTTAAGTTCAAGTCCATCTGTCTCGCGAATTAATCCAGAGAGATTTGTATTCACTTCGGGGTAACTAACATCATACCAATCTTCGTCTAGATCGGGACAAATAATATAAAATCGATCCACCAATTTAGAGCGATTTTTAACTTGAATTGGGATCTCTACTTTTTCTCCCGCTTGAAGCTGATGGGGTTTATTTGGATGGGTAGAAGGAAGGATAAATTCAGGTTCATAGTCTAACTGTGTTTCCCGCTCTAAACGAACTCGCAGTTGTTGAGGACGACGAAAAACTTGATCGGGATATTGTTCAGGTGCTTCAGCAAATACGGTGTAGTGGTAAATTCCTAGTGAAGCTTGCTGGGGAACTTCAAATTGAAGATCAATTGATTTAGACTCCTCTGGCTTCAGTCGGAGACGATTATTAATCGACGATCGCTCATCTATCACTGTACACCATCTTTCTATTGGCTTTGAACGAGCATCATTTGCTTTGATCCAAACGAAAATTAATAATTCTTGGTCATCTGAGTTTGTAACTTTTAAACGATGTTTAACTGTCGAACCTCGCAAAAGATTCAGGCTTTTTTGAGACTCTTCCTGTATAAAAATGGGTGTACGAGTTGATTGCATCCTAAATACCTCCAGTTAAATAAGACTTACTACCGGGTTCTGCGTTTATTCATACAGTCTTCCATATTTTTGATCTTAATTTTTTTGATATTTACATAATGATTTTCTCCATCAAATGTCAGGCGAATTTCTCGATCAAACGTTTTAATATCAACGCTATTGAGTCTAGTCTCAGAAAATTGAGCTACGACTTTTCCCTTTTTGGTAACTCGTTCTCCATTGGGATTAAGTGACCATAACATAACTCGTCCATCATCTCCGGTACTCGCAAGATAGCAGCCATTTTGACTTAATGCAACTGTCCGAACGGGTTGACCTTTATGGCCATCATTCCACTGTTCTCGGCGAACTGCTGAACAATTCAGAATCTCACCTCCTCCAGGCGACTGTTCAATACATCGACGAATTTTATCAAGGTTCCACAACGTAATATATCCCTCTGTGTCTGCACTAGCTAATAGATTTGGGAAGCTAGTATTATCAATTTCTTCATGAGTTGCTAGACTGGTAATATAATTATATTGGTTAATCAATTTATCGCGTTTATCTTCCCAATTGTAGGGAAAGTAATACAGCTTATTACGATTCTTATTTTTCAGCGTTTCTGCTACCAAACAAGCATCCTCAGTATCATATTTAGGATAAGAATCATAAGAATAACAGTAGTCTTCCATCTCATTTTTATCTTCATAAGGTGGATTCCAGTTTTCCCAGTTTTTCCAATTTTCCCAAATTGCTAACTTATTATACTGACCAGCAAAAAAGACTAATTGAGGTTTATTTCGACGTTCGCTGATAGTTAGAGTTAGTAATGCAAAAGGTTGTTTAAAAATTAATTCTCGACCAATTCTCTGGTTATCTTTATAGAGATCGTAGGTTTCGGCGAGAGGTTCAAGTCCAGACTGTTGTTTTTCTTTACGAGTTCCTATGTTTGATGAATTCCAGCCGTAGTCAATTGCTTCTAAATCCCAGACTCGTACCATTCCGCTACCATGTCCGCTTAATAAATAACGAGAATCTTTAGTAAATTCTAAGCCAAAAACACGGTCATTTTTATTTTCATCAATATAAAGGGTTCCTTGTCTCTGTTGATTTGTGATATTCCAAAGATTAATTTCTCCAGTCTCTAAACCTGCTGCAACTTGTTGATTATCTTTCGGCAAAAAACGAACGACACGGACCGCTTTTTCATTCTTATCAGTAATAACTTGTGGTGGCTCCAGTTGATTTACCTCAACTTGCCAATAGCGAATACTGCGATCGCTAGAACCACTAATCACGGTATTAGCTTTACCGTCAAAAGCAACAGAATTCACCGGCTCGGTATGATGATTTTTTGGCGTGAGTAACCACCACAATGCTCCCAACAAAAGCATTAGGAGTAAGATTAATAGTTGCAACCAAAATGGAATAATAGGCTTAACATCTAGAGTAATTGTTTGAGCTTCAGGCTTAATAAATACTGATGTATTATCTTCATAATCTTGATTTAATAAATAAGGTTTCAGGTTAAATTGTAGTTTCTTTCCCATCCCTAACCAAGACCGAACTTGACTCACTTTCAACTTTTGTGATGATAATTCTTCAGGATAAATTGTCTGAAAATAAAACCCGGTATAAAGACAACTAGATTGCTGCTCGTCATATTCCACAAAGAGTTTTTGTTCTTTTCCTTCCTCTGACAAAATAGTAAGATGATGAGGTTTTTTAGTTCTTTCAAAGATATCAAAATTAATATCTTGAATCATGTTACTATAATTATAGAGTTGAATTTTATAATTGACGCTGTTGTTCAATCTAATCCCCGATAAAACCTGGTCAGTAGGTTCGCATTCCCAATTGATAATTCCCTTCAGTAAAACTTCAAGTTTTCCCGAAACTTCCGGTTCAGGTTGAATCACTCTATCCGTTTGAGCCATAATTCTAAAGCTGTAAGTTTTACTCAATGCTTTCCCTTCTTCAGGTGGTTGACACTCAAAAGTTACAAATTGGGGTTCACCTGGATTAAGTTCTGTAATTTGTTTTGTGGTTCCATTAATTATCCAGTTTGGATCGAGCTTGTCTTCTCCTTGAAACGTCAAATTTACTGCCATTACATCTTGACTATAATTTGAGACCTTAACAGGAATTTCAAGAATTTCGCCAGGATATCCTTGGACTTTAGAATGGAGAAGCTCTAATACTAGAGGTTTTATGGGTGCTTCCAGCTTTAAAGTCAGGGTTTCTGTAGCTAAAAGTTGTGGATTTTCTATGGCAATTGCTCTAACGGTTAAATCTAATAGATTTTCATAACCGGAACGAGGAGAACGATGAATATTGACTGTAAATTCAGTTGTTGCACCTGGAGGTTTCTTGGTCGCAACTTCAGGCTTTGTGCTGTACCATTTTATCTGGGATTCTGGATCGAGTCCAGGTATCATTATATCTAGATAAAAACTATAAAAATCTTGGCTGTAGTTTGTGACATAAGCTTTGAAATAACCAGGTGAACCAGGCTGATATTTAATATATTGCGATTCAAGTTCTAATCTAACAAAATCTATCATATTATTCTAAATAAGGTTGATTTAAAACTTTTTTGCACTAAGAACAATTATAATAACTATCCACTGGAGGGGTTGACTTGTGCAGATTTTTTGTACCATACTCTGCTATTTCTAGCCTATTTTCATCTTTTGGATACTGTTGGCGAAATATTACTTAACATTTTAGAAAACAAAAAAGCCCACTTCTCTACCTTGGCCAACTCCTCTAGTCCAATTTCAAGTAAAACTCTACTTCATATCATGTCCGGTAGCATCGGTATTCTAAGGTAATACCATGTCCGGTTGAACACTTATAATTAAGATAGTAAGGGAGTAGGGGAGTAG
>NZ_JBNHEQ010000044.1:14696-18199 GCF_050016015.1 Dapis hubbardiae BLCC-M172 | reverse complement strand
CAAACCTTTAGTTATCTGACTAGATTTTTTCAAAAAATCACTCGCCACTTCCGAGCGTTTCTACTAATATTTGCCTCTAAAAATCGAAAAGTCTTAGAAGACTCACCTCTAGTTGTCTGATTAGATTTTCTCAAAAAATATGACTCAGCAGTTGAAAAATTTCACCCCATCACCCCATCTTCCCCACTCAAAAATATCAACCACCCAACAAACTTTCATACCTCCCTAAAGCCATCAAAGGAAAATATTGCGGATAAAAATTATATTTAATATAAAAATGACAGGGAAACCCAGTACCAGTAAACTCCGACTCCACCCAACTCCCATCATCATTCTGACTCGAAACTAAAAAATCCACTCCCCTATCTATAACCTCCCTAGCAAAATTACCAGTCGCCTCCCCCGCAGCCAATAAACCAATTAACGCCCAAGCAGTCTGAGACACCGTACTTTTCCCTTTCCCCTTCAACGACGGATCGTTATAACTCCAACAACTCTCACCCCATCCGCCATCCGAATTTTGACAACCAACTAACCAACTCGCTCCCCTCTCTATATAACCTCCGTGACTTTCCCGCGCCACAACAGCCAAAGCCGAAATAACCCCACTCGTACCATATATATAATTAACTCCCCACCTACCAAACCAACAACCTTCCCCTTCCTGCTCCTTTTCCAAGTAAGCGATCGCCCGTTTCACCCGCCGACCATCCATAGACAACCCACAACAACCAACCATCTCCAACACTCGCGCCGTTACATCCGCCGTATTCGGATCTATCATCGCCTTTAAATCTCCATAAGGGATACCATTCAACCAGTCTTGATTATTATCCACATCAAAAGCTGCCCAACCCCCAGGTTCACATTGCATCGAAGCTACCCACTCCATAGCACGAGCGATCGCCAGACTTTTCAATTCCTCATCAGGCAACTCTAGAGCATCCAAAGCCATAACTACTACTGCCGTATCATCTATATCTGGATAAAAACGATTGATAAATTCAAACGCCCAACCCCCCGGTTTACCGAATTTATTCTTAACTGCCCAGTCACCATAATCCAAAATTTGCTGTTGCAACAACCATTCTCCAGCCTTAACCAGCGCCGGATGACTAGAAGGAATACCAGAATCAACTAACGAACGTATTACCCAAGCGGTATCCCAGACAGGAGAAACACATGGTTGTACCCAATAATCATCCTCAGTTTCTACGGCAAATCTATCTATAGCCTCCAACCCTCGGACTACCACTGGGTCAGATACATCATAGTTTAAACACCGCAATGCCAACATAGAATTTAACATCGCTGGAATAATACCTCCCCAGTCACCTGTAACTTCTTGCCTTTGCAAAATCCATTTTTCCGCTGCTTTTAATCCTTCTTCTCGCAAAGGCATTAAATTAAAATTTTCTGCAAATTTAAAAGCTGTATCTAACCCCAAAAATAAATCCGTCCAGTCATATTGACGAGGTAATTCAAAAGTAGCATTATTAATTCCTTCGGCATAAAGTTCATCCAGATTAATAGTGGGGTTGACGGAAAAAATCGGCTTTTTATCAAACACAATTAATAGTGGAACAGTGCTACTTCTTGCCCAACTTGACATTTCATAAATAGTAAATGGAAAATCTTCAGGAAGTAGCATTATGCTAGGAGGAATAGAAGGGATACCTTGCCAATTGAAACATCCAATTAAAGCCAAATGTAATTTAGTAAAAATTCTGCTGCAACTAATACCTCCTTTTTTAATAATAAAATCTTGTGCTTTAATCAGAATTGGATCTGTTTTTAAAACACCCAATAATCTCAAAGCCATATAAGCTTCAACAGAAGTGCTTAAGTCTCCTCCATCCCCATAAAATAATTCCCAACCACCATGTTCTCGTTGTTGAGAAATTAGGTAATTTTTTGCTTTATCAAGAGGTCTTTTATCATCAGTTTGCCAAATTTTATGCAGTAAAACTATTTCTGCTGTTATTGTGACATTTGATTCTAGTTCACTCCACCAATATCCGTCTGATTGTTGCAGATTTAATAGATATTTTTGACTTGCTAATATAGACAACTCTAGTGTATTTTTTTCTGTCATTTTTTCTACGATTTAATATATGTTATTGCTGCTCAAAGTAATAATTAATCAATAGTAATTATAGCAGTTTTATAAATTTTAAATATTTAGGTTACACCTGATTACAGGATTTTCGGAGTTAGTGAGGTACAAAGTTTTATCACTTTAGTAAATAGGGAATAGATATTAGTCTTTAACTATACCTCATCCTACTAAAAATTGCTGTAAATAAATATCTTAAATATCATTTATTGGCTTGAATCTCGCTTTTTAATCAAAGGCAAACCAGATCAAATTATTTGAATTCCACGAATTATTTGTAACATTATTTTTTCACCTTTGGTTGGTATTATACCAATTTGATAAATATTTTCTACAAATAGCTAGGGGACTTTTTAGGAGTCAGGAGTCAGAAGTCAGGAGTCGCATGGGAATTGCTTCAATTTAGGAGTCAGGAGTTATACCAATTACCATGCATTAATGCTATACTTCAGCTTGACTTCTGAAGTCAAATAGTTACCAAGATTAAAAGTCTGTTGCGTGACAATTATTAGTTGGTTAGTATAGGTTTTTTCTACTTTTAACCTCTCTCGTACGGACGCCCTTATGCAACGTCCCTACCCACACTTCCCACACTTCCCCACCCAATCATATATAGCATTCATGCATGAGAAATGGTATTAGGAGTCAGGAGTCGCATGGGAATTGCTTCAATACCATTTTTTAGACCGTAAATCATCTTTTTTGTCAACAGGAAATCTCCTGTAAAATCTTTTTATAGCCCTTACTATTCGTAACATTCTTTTTTCAAAATGGTATTATATATGTTTCTAAATGATAATACTTACCGAATAATTAAGGTTTAAAGCCAACTAGATCCAGAGAAACAATGAATTGATTTTCCTTTTATTCAATCTAATCCGTTTTAGGGAGAGGTAATTATCAATTATCCATTATCAATTATCAATTATTGAAGCACTTTGAGGGAATATAAATGAAAATCTTAGAGTTTTAACAAATTAGGGAACCTTTCCTAAAATTTTCTTGTCACTAGATAACTAGATTCTGTATAGATAGACCAGCTTCCCAGTATGCAAGTAGTAACCCTGGGAAGTTTCCTTCTTACTATTCCTTATCTAGTTTGTCTGTTAGCTTATCTAATATAATCTTTTAGACATTTTTGATATATTTTTTATCTATTGGTAGCTATTTGAATTCCTTAGTAATTAATCCTAGACTTAATTTTTATTGTTCGATACATCAAAAATCAAGTTCTTTAATCACTCAAGGTTATTTGTAACATTATTTTGTTAAATTTGTACAAATCATTTCTCAAATTATATCATTAATAATCTTTCAATCTTCCATAGATTGAAGTAGATTAAATAGAGCCTTTCTCAAGTTACTGAGGTAGAGTTGTTTTTCAGAT
>NZ_JBNHEQ010000044.1:0-14596 GCF_050016015.1 Dapis hubbardiae BLCC-M172 | reverse complement strand
TCTTTTGTACCTTGTCAATATGGGGATTTTTATAATCACTAAAATCCACTCCAAACTTATTAAATTACTACTTCTAATTCTATAATTATATAAAATCCAGTTATATTTAAGTAGATTAAATAGAGCCTTTCTCAAGTTACTGAGGTAGAGTTGTTTTTCAGATTTTCTCTTCCCTGTTTTCCCAATTAGTACAACCTACGGAACTTAGATGCAACGACCCTACCTACTCCCGAAAACAAAATTCTTTTGTACCTTGTCAATATGGGGATTTTTATAATCACTAAAATCCACTCCAAATTTATTAAATTACTACTTCTAATTCTATAATTATATAAAATCCAGTTATATAGTAATCCGACTCATTACTTCCTGTTAATACAGATTTTATATTGAATAGGAGTTGAAAAATTTCTGTTATTCAAATCTTTTCTGTCTTCTGAATTATGAATTTTAACTCCTGACTCCTAACTCCGAGCGGGATACGATAACTAATTACCCAATTTAATATATTATAACCATAGGAAAATATTTACCGAATAATTATTAATTATTTATTTATTTAATTAATAATTCAGGTTTATTAGCCTCCCCTTTTAAGGAAAAAAAATAATATTTCCTTATATTCAATTCCGTAACGGTTTTCACCGGAGGTAATTATCCATTATCCATTAATGAAATCCTTAAACTACAGAATAAAATGGTAATCAAAATTATTACTTTTAATATTAGATACGATAAACCTGACCCTGGAAATTTTGCTTGGGAGGTAAGAAAAAATGCTGTAGCTAACCTAATTTATGAATATATACCAGATATAATTGGCACTCAAGAAGTTAAAGTAAATCAATTATCAGATTTACAACAATTATTATCTAATTATTATTGTCTGGGAAGTGATAGAACAGGTACGGGTAATGATGAACACTGTGCCATATTTTTCCATAAAAATAAATTAAATTGTCTCGCTCATGGAGATTTTTGGCTCAGTGAGACACCAGATATACCAGGAAGTATAACTCCTAGCTGGGGAAATCATTTACCTAGAATAGCTACTTGGGCAAGATTTGATATTTTGGGAGAAAATCATCAAATAGTTGTTGTTAATACTCACCTGGATTATGATAGTAAAAAGTCACGAGAATTAAGTGCTAAATTAATCAGCGATCGCCTACAAACAGAAAAATTAAATCCCAACAATTCATTCATTTTTGTCACTGGAGATTTTAATGATAAACCAGGTTCGATAACCCGAAAGACTTTTTTAAATCCTTTAAATAATGGATTAAGTTTATTAGATGCTTTATCTAATTTAAAATTAAATAATCAGATGACTTATAATGATTTTACAAACCAAGCTTTTCTGCCTATAGATACTATTTATTATGATAGTAGATTAAATTTACAAACTGTCAAAGTAATTAAGAAAAAATATGATGGAATAATTCCCTCTGATCACTTTCCAGTATTAGCGGAATTTGATTTTTCAAGGTAAGCATTCAGCAGTCGGCAGTCAGCTATTAGTTCATGTTTAGGGAGTAGGGGAGTAGGGGAGTAGGGAGAACCTATCCCACTAATAATATTTTTGCTGAAAAGCCTAAATATTGTTAAAGATAAAAACGAAAAATCCAGCTTTTCAGGAAAATTTTACTTAAGTAAATAAGAGATTGAATGTATCAGGAAATATAAAAAGGAGATAGGGAACAGGGAATAGGGAATAGGTATGGAGGTCCGAAGAAATACAAGGGCAAATATTTGTCGCTATTAAATCTAGGAATATATGTACTGAATACTTCTCTATCTACCTTCTTTCAATCCCTTGAAGTATTACCGCTTTTAGATTTTAGTCACTTCGCGTGCTCCCTTAATACTTATTTTACTCTCCAGTCTCTAAGCATTTTTGGAATAGTGGGATAGGTTGGGAGTAGAGGAGTAGGGGAGTAGTAAAAATATAAATAATTAACACCTTCCTAGCTAATAAGTAGTTATGCCAAATTAATTACACATACTCGCTTATGTTGAACAGCATATACTGTAAAAATCACAGGGAATAAATAATGGTAATTCATTTTGCCTAGTCACTTAATTATCAAAAAGTTTCCATGCGCCTCTGTTAATTACTGAATAATTGAAGTTTCACCTAAGTATCGCATTCTTTTTTCACGCTTGGTATAATACAAACCTGGTTTCACTTTATTTTATTTATACGGATTTAATATTACTAAATAAATAAAAATAAATAGCCTTGTTTAACACAAGGCTACCACAATCAAAAAATTAATTATTAACTACTTTCTTAACGAACAGAACTTTGCATAGAAGCAGTTTCAATTGGCTTCATTAAATACAACTTCAAGAATTGCCAACCATTAGAAACATAAAGAGGTAACTTCTGGAAAAACTTCACAAAACCTGGTTGATTAGAATTAGCGATCGCCGTCAACTTCTCATTATTTTTCACACAAACTTCTAATCTTTCATAAAACTCAGGAGTTTCCACATCCAAAATCACAGGAAAAACCCGTCCTGAAGTTTCATTAGTTTTTTCAATCACATACTTATCATAATCACGAGCATTCAAACCAATAGAAGCATAAAAATCAGCTCGTTGAATATCATTCAAATACATAGTAGCAAACACAGAAAGCAAGAAAAATCTACACCATAATTTTGCTTTCCAGTCATTCAAAATTTCTGGTGCAGCTCTCATAATAGCATCAAAGAAATCCCCATGACGATTTTCATCTTGACACCAATTTTCAAAGAAACGGAAAATAGGATAAATTCTATCTTCTGGGTGAGCTTCTAAATGACGATAAATAGTAATATAACGCCAATAACCAATTTTTTCCGATAGATAAGTAGCGTAGAAAATAAACTTTGGTTTAAAGAAAGTATACTTACGACTTTTAGTTAAAAAACCTAAATCCAAAGACAGATTAAAATCTGACATTGCCTTATTCAAAAAACCAGCATGACGAGCTTCATCTCGTGACATTAAATTAAAACACTCAGCCAAAACAGGGCTTTTATCTTTAAGACGACGACCTAATTCTTTATATAGTAAAAATCCAGAAAATTCAGCAGTACAAGAACGTTCTAGAAATTCAACAAACAACCGACGAGTATCCCCATCAATATGCTCCCAAGACTGGGCAAATTCCTCATCCCTGACAAAATGATGCCGATTATAATCTGCACGGAATTCTTCCAAAATAGCCATCAATTCATCTTCATTTACAGAGATGTCCATTTTAGCCATCTCATCAAAATCTGTTGTATAGAATCGAGGTGTAAGAATAGTTTCTTTAGAGGGGACTTTTACCCCTGGACGCATTTCTTCAAAAGCTGGTTTTTTTAGAGAATCTACCATAAGTTTTCTTGTTTTCTTAAAAAAAGTAAGAGTGAGCTGGGGTAAGAGATATGTTTAAAATTTCTCCACTAATATTAATATGCCCCATTTCTAATTTAGAGAGTAATGGTTTAAACCGCACTATATTTTCCACGCTATATAGTTTATCAAGGTCTAGGGGTTTGAAGTATCTAATTTGTGTTAAGAATTGCAAAGCTATGTGTAGTTTCTAAATAGGGTTTGCTGATTAAATCTAAAGGCATTGAAAGATCAAGGTTTTAGCCTTTTTATGTCTGGAAAAAGTACAAGTGTTTAGGTCGTTGAGGTTCAAAAAGTGAGCATTTTGGAGTAACTATAGCAGAAAAATGGCTCTTACCATTCTTGAGACCACCTCCTCTATAACTCCCATTTATCCTGACTCTTAACTACTCCCTACTCCCTATTCCCTACCTCAACAAAAAGACTTCCATAAGCAAACCCTAAATGTATATGAGATGAGAGTTTGGGACTTCCCTGATTGCTTAACTACAAATATTGACCGTGAATACTTAAGTTTTCAATACCGTTTGAACTAACATAGTAGTAAATATTAATTGTCCACGATTTTAAGATAACCAGCTTGTCAGAGCTGTATTAAGATTAATAATGTTTTGGACGACATCTCAATGAATAATATAGGATATAGTTACCTATTCTGGGCAGCTTGCTTACTAGGCTTAATTGGACGACATCTCAATGAATAATATAGGATATAGTTACCTATTCTGGGCAGCTTGCTTACTAGGCTTAAGTGGATGCCATCGTATCTATAATGGCAAAATTTTCACAGGTCTAGTTTGGCTCTTTACCTACGGGTTATTTGGAGTAGGTCAATTTATTGACTTATTGTTAATTCCCAGTATGGTAGAAGAACACAACGCCAAAGTCAGAGCTAAATTGGGTATTTCAGATCAAGGAGTACCATTATATCAATCAAATGGAGCGATCGCTATGAAAGCTTCTATCCCACAAACCCGTCAACAATTAATGGTTGCCTTACTCAAAGCAGCTTCAATTAGAGGAGGAAAATTATCTGTTACTCAAGGAGTTATTGCAACAGGAGCTAGTTTTGCAGAAGTAGAAGAAACTATGAAAGAAATGCTCAAAACTGGTTATGTCAGTGTAGATAACCATCCAGAGACAGGGATAGTTATTTACGATTTCCATGAACTTTGACTATTCCCAAGACTAAATTTACAGTGATTATAATGATACTCTACAAAAGCTTTTTGGTAATTTAGCAAATAAATAATCAATAAAATATATTAATTGATATTAGTTTCGGTATTCCATAATTACTAAAATTAAGGTAAGATAGTTATCTATCTGTAAAATTATCTGTAATTTAGAGAATAGAAGAACTCTTATGGCTGTACCAAAGAAGAGGACCTCAAAATCCAAGAAAAATATGCGCAAGGCTAACTGGAAACGCCAAGCAAGGCTAGAAGCAAAGAAAGCACTATCCCTAGGTAAATCTGTGTTAACTCAACGTTCCCATAGTTTTGTATATCCAGGTAATGAGGAGGAAGAAGAAGAAGATTAATCAATTGGGGCTTAATCTGGCAAATGGTTTACCTATTAACATTATGCTAATATTGAAAGCCCCTTAGAGACAGGGTTGTTTCACTTTGTATTAGAATCACCTGGGTGTGAGGAATTTGGGGAGTATGGGGAGAAACTACAAGTTTTTTTTGCAAGTATTGTATTTAAAGATGTCTAGGCTAAAGCCTTTTTATTTAAAAATCAATCCTAGCAGATGGTAGAATCAACATAGCATCACCAAAAGAATAAAAGCGATATTTTTGAGTAATTGCTTCCTTATATAAACTTAAAAGACGTTTTCTACCAATCATCGCACTAACCAGCATCAGCAAACTAGAACGTGGCAGATGAAAATTAGTAATTAAACCATCTACTACCCGCCACTTATAACCAGGATAAATATATATGTCAGTATAATCACAAAATGGTTTAATTAAACATTCATCGCTGCCATAACTATCATTAGCTAGTGCTGCTCCTTCAATAGCTCTAACTACTGTCGTTCCCACTGCAATAATACGTCCACCTTTAGCCTTTGTCTGGAGAATTTTATCTACAGTCAAAGATGAAACCTCAACCCATTCGGAGTGTATATTATGGGTAGTAATATCTTTAACCTCAACTGGACGAAATGTGCCAATACCAACGTGCAAAGTTATAAAAGCTTGTCCAATATTCCGTTGTTCTAGTTTCTCAAGTAATTCATCAGTAAAATGTAAACCTGCAGTAGGAGCAGCGATCGCTCCTGCTACCTTGCTATATACAGTTTGATATTGTTCACTGAGAGTCTGTGAATCTGTAACATAAGGAGGAAAAGGCACATGGCCAAATTTATCCAACAAGTTGATTAAAGAAACTCCTGGAGGCAAATCAAATTTTAACACACGTCCACCAGTTTCTCCATCGGTTGCTAATACTCTGGCTTGCAACTTATAATCACAAGCAAAGGATGAATTAGGTTCAAATTCAATTGTTGCCCCAGTGATAAAACGTTTACCAGGTTTTACTAAAGCTAACCAAGAATCACTTGTGATTGGTTTCAATAACAAGATTTCTACCTGAGCACCACTCGTTTTTTGACCATAAAGCCTAGCAGGAATCACACGGGTATTATTCAAAACCAGTAAATCTTCTGGTTGGAGTAAATCTGGTAAATCTCTGAAAATACAATTACGGTGTGTGAGGGACTCTACAACCATTAAGCGAGAGCTATCTCTAGGTACAACTGGATTTTGAGCAATTAACTCCAGGGGAAGTTCATAGTCATAAGACTCTATGGACCAATCTAAATCGGTCATTTCAGTTATCAGTTATCAGTTATCATTACCTCCTCTAATAGGGAGGCCAGAAAATATTTCCTTTTTTACCCCGTGAAAGAGGAGCTGAGACCTTATTTATTGGTCATATTACTGAGTATATAACGGGTAATTGGGTAAAACCCCCCATACAAATTAGGGTACTTTTCCCCTAGTGATCTGCAATATATAAGAGTGAATATATAAGTATAGACCTAGTTGGAGTATTCCGGGCAGATATATCTGTCGTTAAAAATACAACAGATTCTATAGCTGTTTTAAACTCCTAAACATTGTAGAACATATACCTAATTTGTTTATAGGGAAGCGGCAATATCCGCCCCGCTTCCTATGACTGTTTCCCAGTACCTTTAAATTTCCTCATCAATTGAGTAGAAAATAAATTTTAGAGGTTAAACCTAGGAAAAGCGATAGTTGTAAGCGGTAATAGTTGGAATTGATATGGAATACCTTTACTTTTTAGCAAATACTAGCTTATGTCTCAGAGTAGTTGAATACTTAAACACTGCCCATCAACTACCGCTTCAGTTTATGACAGTAATTCATCAAATTGATGGCTGGGTTGTAAAAATCAAAATGAGTCACTACTTGACTCCTGAACAGCATGGAGATTTTAGGGCTTTTATGAATGAATTGGGAATACCTTACGATCCTGATATCCGTGTCAGAATGGCACTATGGGGTTTGGAAACTGGACAATCACCCTTAAGTGTGATGAGACGTTATCAGGTAGCAGTGGTTTCCCATGGACAGCCTAATCAAGATGAAATAGAAGCATTTCGGACCCAATTTGTCAAGGGTTTGGGATATTGCCCAGAAACTTTGGGTTAATCTTGAATCAGGCTCTAATTCTAATTTGTTTGTACCTATACATCTATAATAGATACTATAACTAATATTAGTATGGGTACAATAACAGTAATATATACTTAATTGATTCTTCACAATTTAAGTATTTAGTCTAAATTAACAATAAAAGCAGAAGAAATATAATTTTGTAAAATTAGTTGATAACCTGCTAACTCAACAGAATTTCCAATCTCAACAGTTAATTCAGATAGTTTCTCTTCTGTTGATGGGGCGATCGGGAAGGGAGAGTTTTTCTGAATATAATTGCACCTTACTAAGGCTATATCAAATCTACAAGAACAATCTGCTAATTCTGGGCGATCGCTCAAAAATATTTCTGCAGTTTGCCATAGTTTGGCCTGTTTTGACTCTGTAACTGCTAATAGACCATCTTCATCCCAGTTACCCCGACTACGGGTTTTTACCTCCACAAATGCTAAAATAGAAAAATTTGTAAAATTTTGACCAGAGTTATTCCTGAAGGGAGAATTTTTCATAGCAATAATATCTAATTCTCCCCAGCGACATTGCCAGCGTCGATGGAGTATTTGCCAACCTTGTTGATTTAACCATTTTGCCACTAACTCTTCTCCCAAAATACCTTTGTCAATTTTTTGGGAAATATAAGTAGATTGACTAGATGAAGAAAGGCTCATTTTGGTTTATTCTAAATTATGAACTGCTTAGAGTAAATTAGTCAGAAGTAGTATGAATTTTAGACAACAGAAAACTTTCCAAATTTTAGTCAGTTTCGTCTTTTCATTAATAGTATATATGACTGGGATTGGGGCAATAACTGCCTTGATATTTACCAACGCCACACCTACTCTAGCTGATGAGTATAACAAACAAATCTTGGTAGGTGTTGATTTTTCTGGTCGAGACTTAACTAATGATTCATTTACAAAATCTATTCTGCGTAAAAGTGATTTTACTAATGCAAATTTAAGTGGAGTTAGTTTGTTTGGCGCTCATTTAGAAGGAGCTAATTTAGAAGGAGCTAATCTTAGTTATTCTACTTTGGATAATGCTAGTTTTAACAAAGCAAATTTGACTAATGCTATTTTGGAAGGTGCTTTTGCTTTCCATACTCAATTTCGTGGTGCAATTATTGATGGGGCAGATTTTACGGACGCTTTTTTGCGAGAAGATACTCAAAAAGAGTTATGTGAAATTGCTAAGGGTATAAATCCTATTACAGGTAATGAAACAAGAGATACTCTGTTTTGTGATTAATTATATAGCAGGGAACAGGGAAAAGGGAATAGGGAATAAGTTCAGTTAACTAATAACTAATAGTTGATAACTGAAAAAGTCCTAAATGTTTCTACTGAACTACTAATAACTGATAACTAATTAATACCCATTGCCTATCTCAAGACAAAGATTGCCAAAATCCAATAGCTAAAAAAGCCAAGAATTTCAATCCTTGGCTAATAGCTTAAGTCATTTAAAAGATGACTAAATTATTCGGTAGTCGATAGTAATGGTATACAGGAAATAAGGAATACCTAACGGGGGAGCAAGATGCTCCCACTTTTCTCCTAAAAAATATAATGAAAATGCACGACCATTACAATGTACCACTACCAATTATTCTATACTGTCTTTACTACTGATAACTGCAAAAGGGTGGTTAACAAAAAAACTTGACATGGTATTTTAAATATAATGGGAAAGGTACGCTCAGATATACTCAAATCAATTATGCCAAAAAAACAATATTTTCCGACTAACTAAGAGGTCCGCCAGAAAGTCTAATAACTGATAACTGAAAAGAGGAAGTTTGATAAGTGGTAACTAATAGATTAAAGAGGAAGTCTGATAACTAATAACTGGAAAAGCTGATAACTGATAACTGATAAGTGATAGTTGAAAAAAGGGTGGTTGACAAAAGAACTTGACATGGTATTACTAAGTATAATGCGAAATATGCGCTCAGATATACTCAAATCAATTCTGCTCAAAAAACATACTTTTCTATCGGGTAGTACCCTAGAAAGTTTAATAACTAATAACTGAAAAAAGGAAGTTTGATAACTGGTAACTAATAGATAAAATAGATCAAGAGAAAGCCTGATAACTAATAGCTGGAAAGTCTAATAACTAATAACTGAAAAAAGGGTGGTTGACAAAAGAACTTGACATGGTATTATAAATATAATGGAAAAGGTGCGCTCATATATACTCAAACCAATTAGGCTCAAAAAACCATACATATCTGTCTATTGGGTAGTACCCTAGAAAGTCTAATAACTAATAACTGAAAAAAGTGAAGTCTAATAACTAATAACTGGAAAAGCTGATAACTGATAACTGAAAAAAAGGTAGTTGAGGAAAAAACTTGACATGGTATTATGACATGGTATTATAAGTATAATGGGAAAGGTGCGCTCATATATACTCAAAGCAATTAGGCTCAAAAAACCATTCTTTCCTACTCTGATAAGTAATAAATAGAAAAGCTGATAACTGATAACTGATAACTGACTGGGTAGTACCCCACAAAGTCTAATAACTGATAACTGAAAAAAGGCAGTTTGATAACTGGTAACTAATAGATAAAAAGGAAGTCTGATAACTAATAACTGATAAGTGAAAAAAGGGTAGTTGACAAAGAAACTTGACATGGTATTATAAGTATAATGCGAAATATGCGCTCAGATATACTCAAATCAATTCTGCCAAAAAAACAATATTTTCCGACTAACTAAGAGGTCTGCCAGAAAGTCTAATCACTGATAACTGAAAAGAGGAAGTTTGATAAGTAGTAACTAATAGATTAAAGAGGAAGTCTGATAACTAATAACTCGAAAAGCTGATAACTGATAAGTGATAGTTGAAAAAAGGGTAGTTGACAAAAAAACTTGACATGGTATTATAAGTATAATGGGAAAGGTGCGCTCAGATATACTCAAATCAATTCTGCTCAAAAAACCATTCTTGCCTACTCTGATAAGTAATAAATAGAAAAGCTGATAACTGAAAAAGCTGATAACTGAAAAGCCATGCAGTTAGGAAAAGTCTTGGAACGACGTTACAAAATTATTGACTCTCTCGGAAGTGGAGGTCTTGGAGATACCTACTTAGCCGAAGATTTACAGTTACCAGGAAATCCGAAATGTGTCGTTAAACATCTCAAACCTAAAGTTCGAGACCCAGAAGTTTTAGCTACTGCCAAAAAATTGTTTGATAGAGAAGCAGAAACCTTATACAAATTAGGCAAAGACTCAGACCAAATACCAAAATTATTTGCTCATTTCCAAGAAGGAAAAGAATTTTACCTAGTACAAGAATATATAGAAGGGCAAGACATAAGTAAAGAACTGACAAAAGGGAAAAAATTAAGCGAGTCTTACACCATCACCTTACTCACAGGAATCTTAGAAGCATTAACCATAGCTCATCAAAATAATATAGTTCACCGAGACATCAAACCACAAAATTTGATGCGCCGTAAGTCAGATAACAAAATAGTATTGATAGATTTTGGCGCCGTCAAAGAAATAAGTGTACTAACCACAGCGAACCAACCAGGTGCAACAACTTTAACAGTAGCAGTCGGAACACCTGGGTATATGCCAAGCGAACAAAGTAGAGGGCAACCAAAACTAAGTAGCGATATCTATGCAGTGGGAATGGTGGGAATAAAAGCACTGACTGGTAAAAACCCAGAAAATTTACCAAGAGATTCCAAGACCGAACATATTATCTGGCGAAATGAAGCAGGAGTCAGCGATCGTCTGGCAAATATTTTGGATAGGATGGTACATGAATATTTTGTCATGCGTTATGAAAATGCGGCGGAAGTATTAGAAGTATTAGAAGGATTAAATATTCAGACTACTCAAACAAAAACGGTAATAAAAAATAGTCAAACAAAAACGGTAGTAGTAAACCCTCCACCTCCACCCGATAAAACCAGAAGACAAATATTGATATGGGGAGGTTTAGCAGGAGGTGGGTTTGTCACAGCAATATTAACTAATTTGTTGAGTAGAAGACCTCCAGAAAATATTTCTACTTCCCAACCAACTTCAGAAAGAACACCAGAAAATATTTTTCCTCCAGAAACTACACCGGAAAATATTTCTCCTCCCCAACCAACTCCAGCACCACCCCCTCCACCACAATCAGAATTTCCCATTCAGATATTTACTACTGTGAGAGTTAACAGGAGAGGAGAAATAATAAGTCGTCTTCCAGGTAAGGCAGAAGTAATGACAGAAAATTTTAATGGAGTCTCCCTAGAAATGGTAAAAATTCCTGGAGGTAGATTTCTTATGGGTTCTCCAGAGACAGAAGCAAAAAGAAGAGATAATGAAAGTCCGCAACATTATGTAGATGTGCCAGAATTTTTTATGGGAAAGTATCCAGTTACTCAAGCACAGTGGGAAGCGGTTATGGGAAATAATCCTTCTTACTTTAAAGGTGCGAGTCGTCCTGTAGAAAGAGTAAGTTGGAACGACGCGACAAAGTTTTGTCGGAAACTCTCAGAAATAGTAGGTAAAAAATATAGTTTGCCCAGTGAGAGTCAATGGGAATATGCAGGCCCGTGCTAGAACTTCCACACCTTTTTATTTTGGGGAAACTATAACGCCTGAGTTAGTTAACTATGATGGGAATTATCCTTATGCTGATGCACCGAAAGGAATATATCGAGAACAAACAACGGATGTGGGAATTTTTCCTCCCAATAGTTTTGGCTTATACGATATGCACGGCAATGTGTTGGAATGGTGTGCTGATGATTGGCATGAGAATTATAATGGTGCGCCTACAGATGGAAGTGTTTGGTTAGATGGAAATAAAAATCTTTCACCGCTGCGGGGCGGTTCGTGGAACCACTTTTCTAATAACTGCCGTTCTGCGTCTCGCATCAACCTCAGTAGGCGCCAGCTCTACGTCAAAGTTTTTGGTTTTCGTGTAGTATGCGATGACGGGAGAACTCTTTAACCCTTTTCTCTTTTCCTCTTTTCCCCTTTTCCCTCTTTATTCTTTTCTCTTTCCTTCCCGCGAAGGGGGTAAAATTTTTTTTCAGGGTGGCAAGACAGGGCAAGGCAAAGATTTTGCCACGGATACACGGATAAAGAGAAGTTAGAAGTCAGAAGTCAGAAGTCAAAAGTCAGAAGTTTTTATGAAGTTGTAAGTTTGAGGTTTTGGCTGCATTCTGTGAAGCAACCAAAAAAAATCGGCGTAAAAAGGATTTACTCCTTGCGTCGGCAAAAAAATCATGGTAAGATTATATGGTGGGGTTCGTTCGTACCTACGCATGAATTTTTATTCAATACGATATCGCTAAAAACAGATTTTGCCACGGATACACGAATAATTATGTGACCTAAGAGAAGGGATAGAATGACCTTCTACAGTTGAGCGCTAAAAATCAAAGGCAAAAATTATTTTGTGAAGCACCCAAAAAAAAGTCAGTGGTAAGAAAAATGTAGAAGCGATGAAATTCCTTTCTGTTTAGCGATCGCTAAAAATCAGAGAAATATCTCATTGTGTGAAGCACCCTACCCTAAAGAAAGTCAGTAGTAAGAAAGTTTGAGCTTTCCATAATCACCCTCGGATTTTGCCATGAATCAGAGAATCTACATTTTGTGAAGCACCAAGAAAAAAAATCGGCGCCGAAAGGATTTACTTCTTGCGTCGGCAAAAAAATCATGGTAAGATTATATAATGGGGTTATTTCGTACCTACGCATGACTTTTTATTCAACTAGCAAAGATAGTCAGACTAAGGATATTGCCAGGGATGTACGGATGATTATGTTACCGAGTAGAAGGGATAGAACGGCATTTCGCAGTTGAGCGATCGCGAAAGTTAGCAAAAATCTCATATTGTGAAACACCCCTAGAAAAAAGTTAGTGATAGGAAGGTTTTATTCTGACAGAAGCGATCGCGAAGGTAGAGAAAAATCTCATCTTGTGAAGCACCCAGAGGAAAAATTTTGCCACAGATGTACAGATCGGAAAATATGCATTTTGTGAAGCACCAAGAAAAAAAATCGGCGCCGAAAGAATTTACCTCTTGCGTCGGCAAAAAAATCATGGTAGGATTATATAGTAGGGTTAGTTCGTACCTACGCATGACTTTTTATTCAATACCAAAACATCGTCAGACCAATTTCAGTTATCAGTATTCATAGTTCAACAAACAGAAATTACTCAACTTCATCAATGGCAAAAAAGAGAAAAAAGTTGATATTAGTAGTAAACGTATAATTGGAATTTCCCCCAACGAGTGACATAAATTACCAATGTTACCATCAAATAAATAGCTTCTTCAGACTTCCAATAGCTAAGTCATTTCAGTTATCAGTTATCAGTACATATAGCCTAATTATTAATTGTTAATTATTAAATTCCTTGCCTCCTGAGCTAAATTTTTTAAAATACTAAGTACATCATACAAATCATTTCCTGGATTAAAGATATCGAATATTCTAGATACAGCATACTGTGATGTTTCTCCTTTTACTAATTTAAAAAATCGAAAGCTATTACCATTCAGAATTAAACCATAAGTTGCGTGGTTATAATTAGGATTAACAAGCATATAAGTTAGTAATTGTGACCTACCAACTTCTAAAGAAAAAGCAGCTTGTTTAGATTCGATCGCCATTAGCAAAATTTGTTCAGATACAACTAATAAATCAATTTTTCCTTTCATAATAATTCCTCCATCTTCTAGGGAAATTTTTATAGATTTTTCTGACTTGATGCGGAAGGGAGGAAGGTAGAGGTTAGCTAAATCTAATAAGGGAGATAAGACTACCATTTTGACAGTATTTTCTAAGATAGGTAGGTCTTCTAATAAATTAGAATAGCTGGCTTTAACTCGGTCTAATCTTTGTTTTTATGCTGAGGATATTTCAGGTAGTTCATATTGCAATTCTGGAAAAAATTTATCATTTTCAACTAACTCTAGGCTGAATTTTTCCCTAAGTATCTGTAAATTTATTTCTTGTGCTGATAGAGTTTGAACCATGATTTTTTAATAAGTTGTTGTGCAAAATAAATTTTCTTGTTGAGAGAGGAAAAACGGAGTCATTTCAGTTATCAGTTATCAGTTATCAGTTATCAATCAAATACGAATTTAATCTCTATTCCCTATTCCCTCAACTTGTAAAACTTTGTACCTCATCAACTCCAGAACTGCTGTAATTTTAAACATTGTATCAAAAATCTCTAGTTTAATTAGAGACTGATAATCCAATACTTACTTATTATTGTGGAATTTTTCTTCTATTGCTCTATACGCAACATAGGGCAAACGCATCTTATTTTGAAGTTCTGACAGGGCAAGGATGTCAGGCTTATGAATATTTATACTTATTACTCCTCTAAAGCTTAACGGCACAAGCTTCGAGAATTTAGATGCGTTTGCCCTGATACGCAACAGTCGATACATTTTATGAAGCACTCCGCCAGAGGGATGAATAGTGAAATTTTTCTTCTATTGCTCTATACGCAACAGTCAATACATTTTATGAAGC
>NZ_JBNHEQ010000043.1:27333-28667 GCF_050016015.1 Dapis hubbardiae BLCC-M172 | reverse complement strand
TATATAGCGCGATAATTTATTGCTTATCTGTTAACTGAAATAGTCTTGATATTTGACATTAGCATTTTTTCTTCATTATTTATCATTGATCAAAGGGAATAGGGAGTAGGGAGTAGGGAGTAGGCAAAAATAATTGATTTATATAGCGCGATAATTTATTGCTTATCTGTTAACTGAAATAGCCTTGATATTTGACATTAGCATTTTTTCTTGATTATTTATCATTGATAAAACAGCTAAAGTCTAGCTGAATGCTTACTCTCTAGATTGCCGAATAATTAATAATTAAATAATTCAATTTTTAACGTCTCCCTAAAAGTAAAAGGTAATTATCAATTATCAATTATTAATTATTCATTATCAATTATCAATTATCAATTATCCATTATCAATTATTCATCTATCTTTCTACCACAATGAGGACAAATAATAGACTTTTTTTGCTGACCTAAAGCTCGTTTTTTTTGAATTTCCTCAGTAAAACCAGAAGCAACTATACCTGTGGGTAAAGCAAATATTCCAACACCAATTAATGCAACGATCGCTCCTAAAAATCTACCTAAAGGAGTAATAGGATAAACATCTCCATAACCGACAGTTGTTAAAGTAACAACTCCCCACCACATAGCAGCAGGAATATGAGGAAAATTTTCTGGTTGAGCTTCATTTTCAGCAAAGTACATTAGACTGGCAGAAGTTACTAATAAAATTACACCAATAAATATAGCAATTACTATTTCTTCTTGTTTTGATTTAATGACTTGAGCAAATAATTTTGTCGTGTCGGAATATCTGGTTATTTTGAATATTCTAAATATTCTAAAGAGACGAAATGAACGAGTAAATATTAAGTTTGGCAAGAATAAAGGTAAGTAAAATGGCAAAATAGCAATTAAATCAATAATTACTAATGGTTTGAACATAAATTTGATTCTTCCCCAGATAGAATGTTTATATCCAGAAGCAACATTAGATGACCAAATGCGCAAAATATATTCAATAGTAAATATGATTACTGATATTAGTTCAAAGTTATCTAACCAAGTTTTATATTGTTGATAAATGTCTTCTACTGTGGAGATAATCACAGTTATAATATTGAGAATAATTAATGTAATGATGAAGACTTTAAAGATTTTGCTGTAGGTGTCTCCGGGATTATCTAGCTCAATAATTTCAAATATTCGGCGTTGAATTTTGTGGAGCATTTTTTCTAGGGAAGTTTGAGAGTTATTTTTATATTTTAGTGAGAATTATATAGTTATCTATATATATGATATGAGTCATAGTTTAGTCTGAGGTATTGAGATTTTAGTAGGGTGATAAATTTGAGC
>NZ_JBNHEQ010000043.1:0-27233 GCF_050016015.1 Dapis hubbardiae BLCC-M172 | reverse complement strand
CGGCGTTGAATTTTGTAGAGCATTTTTTCTAGGGAAGTTTGAGAGTTATTTTTATCTTTTAGGGAGAATTAGATAGTTATCTATATATATTATGTGAGTCATAGTTTAGTCTGAGGTATTGAGATTTTAGTAGGGTGATAAATTTGAGCAGTGGCAAATTTTCTTGGGGAAAGTTGGGAAATTTTGAGTAGACTTTCTAGTATTTATTGGAGTAGTATATTTAAACTACTCCAACTTTAAGCTTAACTGTTCTAGTAACCTTCTAAGTAAGTTTTTGATTGAGTAATATCTGAGATTCGGCGTTGAATTTTGTAGAGCATTTTTTCTAGGGAAGTTTGAGAGTTATTTTTATATTTTAGCGAGAATTATATAGTCATCTATTATATGATGCGAGTCATAGTTTTGTTCTAGATATTTACGTTGAAGAGGACTCATATATTTCAACACTGGCAATGTTTGAACAAATTTTGAAAAATTTTCCATATCTTTTCTCATACCTGTTGCAGTAATATACTTATACCACTCCAACTTTAAACCCAACTCCTCAACCAATTTTTCAACTAATTTTTTTTCTTGAGTAACATCTTCTTGAGGTTGCATCCCATAAAATCCAAAAAATCTCTTTATTTGAACAATTAGGATTACATAACCACCACTAATCAAACTTTCCTGAAATATTTTCCGATAAACCTCGAAAGACTTTTTCTTTTCTGCTTGTTCAGCAAATAGACAGTGAGAAATAACTATAAAATCAAAGAAACCTTGTGGCAAAACTTTCAACTGCTCATTGTAGGAAAAAATATCCGTTGTATCAAATCGAAAATACAAATTAGTAGGCATTCTTTTTTGTTCTATATATTGTCGCCAAAACTGAAGACCTCGATACTGAAACTGAGCTTGTTTTTCTAGAGAATAATAACAAATGTGCATTGGGGGAGTCGGAAAAAAACCACTACTACTTTGTAGAAATAAAGCTAGTGCATAAGCAACTGTTCCTGGACCTGCACCAATGTCAAGAATATTAAGTTTAGTAGGTAATAATCGAGATTTATATATTAAAAACCAAGCTAAATAACTAGAATAAACATGATCTGAAAGATATTTCATCATATAAACATAAGGAGTTAAATCAAAACCATAATCAGGATCGATATTACGCTTTAATAATTTCATATCCTTTATTGCTGCTTCCAACTCTGATGCTCGTTTTTTTTCAGGTATTCTTTCCAGTTCAGATTTAATATACTCTGCCAAACTTGATTCAAAGTCGTCAAATATCCTTTGATCTATTCCAGTACATTGCAATAAATTTTCATCTTTTTCAATTAATTTAAAACTCTTGGTCACAAACTCAATAAATTTTGCATCTGGAGTCAATATATAGTCATCAAGTCGCCTAATTACTGGCTCATCAAAATCAAGTTTTAATTCTAATTCATCTAATTTATCAACAGCTTTTTTCAGATGTTTACTTAAATTGCTAATTTCTCTATCTTTGTCATTTAAAGATTCCTGAAATTTCAGCTTATCTTGATATAACTTCTCTAAAGGAGATAATTTTGCTCCCGAATTTTCAATAGCTTTTAGTATTTGATTTGCCAGAGAATTATTTCCTCGTTTAAGGGCAAACCAAAATTTGATAGAACGCCAAAAATTTGTGATTTTGTTACTCATAAGTAAATCTTCCCTGAAATTCTTGAATTTCTCACACAGTCAGTATTTTTATTAACTTCTATGGAAACTGTTGATAATTTTTATGTTGATTAAATTGATAATTTTTCTGTCTTTGCAATTTCCATATTTACGAAACTTCAGTAGAATTTTTAATTACTTTTAGTCTGTGGTTTGCCAGAAAAATATTTCCTGATTTACAGGGAAAGCAAAATTTGATAGAACGCCAAAAATTTGTGATTTTATTATTCATAAGTAAACCCTCCCTGAAATTATTTTATTTCTCAACCACTGAATATTTGTCCTAACCTATCTGGGAATCTTTGAGAATTTTACCCTTGATTAAATTGGTGATTTCTCTATCAAAGTCATTTAAAGATGCCGAAAACTTCAGCCGAATTTTCAATAACTTTTAGTATCTGATTTGCTAGAGAATTATTTCCTTGTTTGAGAGCAAACCAAAATTTTATAGAACGCCAAAAATTTGTCAATTGATTATTCATCAGTACATCTTCCCTGAAATTGTTTTATTTCTCAACCACTGAATATTTGTCTTAACCTATCGGGTAAGTTTTGAGAATTCCATATTGATTAAATTGTTGATTTTTCTATTTTTTTAATTTCCAAATTCCGGAAACTTTCACTTAATATTGAGAATAGTTGTCTCAATATTAAAATTTTATCTCCCAAATTTTCAATACCTTTGAGTATATGATTTCCTAGAAAATTATTTCCTTATTTCCAGACAAAACACAAACTTAGAGAACCTCCCAAAATTTGTCATTTAATTATTCATAAGTAAAACCTGCTTGACCTTCCTTAATTTCTACATTACTTAGTATTTTTACCAACTTACCTTTGAATTGTTGATAATTTTCAACTTCATTATTGTACCACCATTCGTACTTTTTCTTCATATCTATAGCTACATCACGAGTGCTAGCTATTAGCGATCGCTTATGACTAGCATGGAATTCTTGAATGACAACTCTATCGACAAAATTTAGTTGCCTAATAAAACTTTCTTCTTCTTCCGGCAAAGTCGGCAATAAAGGAGTAATAGTAATAGAAAGTTTCGGCAAATAACCTGTTAAATCATTAATTTTAGTATTGATTTTTTTCATGGCATTAAGTCTAGCTCTAATACTAGGTGTTTGAGGTTCAAAATCCTTTCTTACCACCTCACTACCCGTCGGAATACTCATATTAATTCGGAGATTTTTAAACCGTTGTAAAATATCAATATCCCTCGTGATCATCGGACTACGAGTTTGAATAACTAAAATTGGTTTATATTCCAACATTACCTCTAATAATCTCCGAGTTAATTCAATTTTCGACTCTATCGGTTGGTAAGGATCAGTCACACTACTCATATAAATAGTAGGCAACTTATCATAATTTTTCTTCCGCCATCTCATTAACTCTTTCTCTAAAACTTCCGCAGCATTTTCCTTAATCAAAACCCATTTTCCCCACTCATTTCGCATTTTTTCATTAGGACTAAAAGCAGCGGCATAACAATAAGTACAACCATATTGACAACCCCGATAAGGATTCAAAGTAAAGTCATAAGCTTTAATAAAACCAGTAGCTTTATTTAATATTGATTTAGCATTTTGTCCGTAAACATCAGCACTACCAAATTTTTCACTAACCACTAACAACTGATTAGTATCTACTCTGTACTCTTCGTCTTCAAATTCCGTTTTCATCTTCTAAATAAACTGATAAATTAATGAAGTTTTTTTTGCACCAGAGACTAAAGGATGGTTTATATTAATCAAACATCAAGTTATATTACCCATGATAAATATTGGCTAAATATTAGGAACAATTATTAGGTAAGCATTCAGTTCTTAACTATTAATTCATTATCGAATAATTAAGGTTTAAAGCCTCTCATGATCAAGGAGAAACAATGAATTTATTTTCCTTTTATTCAATCCTCTCCCTAAAAGGAAGAGGTAATTATCAATTATCCATTATCAATTATCAATTATTAAACTGTAGAGCAGGAATTATTATTAATAGATTTAAGCAAAGTTCAAACTATTGGAAAAGAACTGATAACTCAAACAACTACTAGGAAAAAATATCTACCCTTCTTTACTACTTTATACCAATTTGAAAAAATAATTTTATTAAAAATATAGCGTAATTAAAAGACTTTAGGTAAGCATTTCCTGCGGAATACTGCGCAAACAGCCGTCAGCTATCAGCTATGAGTTATACCAATTCCCATGCATTAAGGCTATACTTGAGTGACACTTCAGTTATCAAGTAATTAACACAAATAAAATAAATTATTCCCTAATTATTATCCAGTTAATGTTCATTATTCTTCTGTGTACGGACGCCCTTATGCAACATCCCTTCCCCCCACCTCCCACACTCCCGTACGGACGTTGCACAGGCAAAAATGCGTTTTCCGTTCCAGAATGCTCCGCTTTCCATGTCGCGCAGCGTTTTGCTGGCGCACAACTTTCGTATAGGGAATGCTCCTAATTACGCACTTCGGCTGTCGCCGACATATAAAGCGGAGCTTTGCGTCAGCAAAACATCCCTCCTCCACCCAATCAAATATAGTAATATTTTTGAGAAATGGTATTATTAAGTCACGATTACACCAAAAGAGGAATTAGTCTTCAAAGAGAATTAAAACTTATGTTTCCGCAGCATTCCGGAGTAAATCAAAAGGCCATGACCTAACTTTAGTAAGTTATTACGTTTAAAAGCTGTTTGCGCAGCATTCCGGAACGGAAATGCTAATAGCTGAATACTTACGACTTTACCGAATAATTAATAATTATTAATTAAATACCTTGCTTAAAAGCCTACCCTTTCAAGGAGAAAAAAAGTGCTAGGATATTTCCTTATATGTAATTCCCTTAAAGTTTTCATTGAGGTAATTATCCATTATCCATTATCAATTAATGAAAGGAGATGTCCCTTTGACAAAAAAGATAATTTTCGACCTACAAAATGGTATTGAAGCAGTTCATTCTGCCGACTGACTCCTGTTAATTAGCGAGCAAAAAACTTTCTGCTACTTCTCCTCCTGATATATTCTTTTTTCTACCACTTCTCTCTCCTGACTCCTGACTCCTGACTTCTCCCTAATTATTTATAACTATTCATCCGGACATGATATAAGATGGTGTAAGCTGAAGAAGTTCAGTTAGTTATCTATCAAATTTTACCTGAAATATTATTAACCATTAAAATTTGCTCAATCAAAGGTAATTATTAAATTTGTTTATTCCTCAAGGATAAGGGTGTAAATATTATGCTTACAAGTGTAGAGCGTCTTTTATTTATTAGAGCAGTGCCAATTTTTAGAGAATTAAGAGATGATTTTCTAGTACGTTTAGCTTCTGTGATGGATGAACTTTCTTTTCCTAGTAACCATACAATTTTTACTGAAGGAAAAGAGGGAAGGTCTCTTTATATTGTAGTATCTGGTAGAGTTAAAGTTCATTTAGAAGACCGTGAGTTAGCAAGGTTACAACAAGGAGCTTGTTTTGGTGAAATGTCTTTGTTTGATGCTGAACCTCGTTCTGCTTCTGTCACTACTTTAGAAAATTGTGAATGTTTAATGTTAACTCAAATGCAACTTTATGATGCAATTGATGAAACACCAGAAATTGCTATTAATATTATTCGTCTATTGTCTCGTCGCATTCGTGAACTTAATCAAAAGCTTAATGCTAAGGAAAGTAGTATTTCTTCTGATAGTAGTAGAATAGCTGAACTGCGTTAGAAATATGCTAAAATATCAGCAAATTGGTTTTGCTCCAGACAAAACCAATATTGCTTAATATCATATCTATTCACTTTCAAGATGTCACAAATAATTTCACATCTAAATTTTGAAATTATTTCCTGAAATTACTCTAAAGTCAAATTTTTAAGCCTATAAAATCTTAATTCATAAATTTTTATTTTTGACTTCCGTGAAATAGTATTAGCTAGGATATTACCTAAAAAAAATCACTAGATTAAACGAAAAATAAATGGATAACTGTAGGGTTGATTGGGATTATTCATCACATTGAGAATAGCAATAATTGGCATGACAAAATTAACAATTCCTAACAAAACTAACAAAGGAAAACCAATTAGCAGCCAGACTAATATACCAAATATAATACCGTAAATATAAATGTTAATATGAAAGTTGAGAGATTCTTTAGCGTTATCCTTAACAACAGAATCATCAGTTAGAAATAAAATAGCTATTGGTATACCTACAGAGAGAATAGTTACACTAAAGAAAATTGCTCCATGGCATAAAGCTGATAGAATTTTTCTTTTGTCAGTATCCATTAAATTTTCCTCCTGATTGAAACTAGATATCTGTATTTTCCACTTACATGATAATAAGTATAGCTGATTAATTTAGTAATTTCTGAAATTGAGTTATTTATTGAGTTTAATTATTGCTCTGTTATTTGGTTTGTGTTTTCCCCATAGGAATTTGAATGATTAATTAACTCTCTTCACTAAGACTAATATTATTTGTCATAACTTACATTGAGTAGAATCAAAACCAGAAAAAATTGTAACTATAGTAGACGAAAAATAAATGGATAACGGTAAGGTTGGTTGGGATTACTCTTAACATTAAGAATGGCAATTATTGCCATCACAACAGTAACAATTACTAACAAAACTAATAAAGGAATTCCGAAAGGAAACAAGCCAAATAAAGGAATACCACTGAAAGGAAATGCGCTGGCTAACCAGATTAATATACCAAATATAAAAGCATAAATATAAATGTTAATATGAAAGTTGATAGATTCTTTAGCGTTATCCTTAACAATTTAATCATCAGTTAGAAGTATAATCACTATTGGTATGACTATAGATACAATATTATATTAGTTATAGTAAAAAAAATCGCTCCATGACATAAAGCCGAGAGAATTTTTTTTATCAGTATCCATTAAATGTTCCTCCTGATTCAAACTATATATCTGTATTTTCTACTTACACGATAATAAGTATAGCTGATTAATTTAGTAATTTCGGAAATTGAGTTATTTATTAAGTCTAATTATTGCTCTGTTATTTGGTTTGTGTTTTCCCCATAGGAATTTGAATGATTAATTAACTCTCTTCACTAAGACTAATATTATTTGTCATAACTTACATTGAGTAGAATCAAAACCAGAAAAAATTGTAACTATAGTAGACGAAAAATAAATGGATAACGGTAAGGTTGGTTGGGATTACTCTTAACATTAAGAATGGCAATTATTGCCATCACAACAGTAACAATTACTAACAAAACTAATAAAGGAATTCCGAAAGGAAACAAGCCAAATAAAGGAATACCACTGAAAGGAAATGCGCTGGCTAACCAGATTAATATACCAAATATAAAAGCATAAATATAAATGTTAATATGAAAGTTGATAGATTCTTTAGCGTTATCCTTAACAATTTAATCATCAGTTAGAAGTATAATCACTATTGGTATGACTATAGATACAATATTATATTAGTTATAGTAAAAAAAATCGCTCCATGACATAAAGCCGAGAGAATTTTTTTTATCAGTATCCATTAAATGTTCCTCCTGATTCAAACTATATATCTGTATTTCTCACCTGCACAGCAAAAAGTATATGTCAATAATTGAGTAGTTCTGAGATTTAGTTATTAAGTCTAATTATACCTTGCTGATGAAGCCTAAAAATATTTAAAAATAAAGGTAACTGTCTTTTAAAAGTGAAAAAATTGCAACCTTTTCAGTCCCTAGAGATGCAAAAAGTTAGTATTTTCAGCAGACAAAATTTTATCTCCTAATCCTTCCCAAACGACCCAAACCCTTCACCCTTTCCACGCTCTTATTTTTTCCACAAATTCTAATTATAACTCTGTTATTTGTTTTATTTTCTGGCGGATAGGAATTGTAATGATAAATTTCGTTCCTTGTCCTATTGTAGAAGTACAGTCTAATCTACCTTGATGTTTTTCCACAATAATTTGATAACTAATAGATAATCCTAGACCAGTACCACTACCGATAGGTTTAGTAGTAAAAAATGGGTCAAATATTTTGTTACGAACTGTTTCTGTTATACCCATACCATTATCAGCAATTATAATTCTAACTTCTTGAGATGATATAAATTTTGTACTAATTGTAATAGTAGGTAAATTATCCAAAATATCTGAATTTTGATTTATCTCAGTAGGATTAAAATTTTTCCTTCGTTTTTCTGCTAAAGCGTCAATAGCGTTAGAAATAATATTCATAAATACTTGATTTATCTGACTAACATAACACTCCACTTCGGGTAAGTCATTATAATCTTTAATTATTTGAATTGCTTTTTCCTGTGGCTTCTGTTTGAGTTTATTTTGTAAAATGAGGAGAGTGCTTTCTATTCCTTCATGGATATCTACAGACTTTACCTCAGACTCATCCAAGCGAGAGAAATTTCGTAAAGAAAGAACTATATCAGCAATGCGGTTAGCTCCCACTTTGATAGAATTTAAAATTTTCGGTAAATCTTCAATCAAAAAATCTAATTCTATAGTTTCTATTTCCTCTTGAATAACTGTAGGTGGTTCAGGATAATTTTCCTGATAGAGATGAATTAAACCGAGTAAGTCTTCAGTATATTGACTAACATAAAGAATATTACCAGAAATAAAGTTAATTGGATTATTAATTTCATGGGCAATACCAGCTACCATTTGCCCTAAAGACGACATTTTTTCAGTTTGAATAAGTTGTGCTTGAGCTTGTTGAAGTTTGTTTAAAGCGTCAGATAATTCCTGAGCTTGTGCTCTAGCTTGAAAAGCAACTTCACGACTTTGATTATATAGTTCTGCTTGATCAATAGCGATCGCCAATTGATCTGTTACTGCCTTTAAAAGTTGTACTTCACTATCATCCCAGTGACGAACAGAGGTATGATGGGCACAAACTAAAACTCCTATTTTTCCAGACTGAGTTTGAATTGGTATAGACACAAAAGAAATTATACCCAAAGCAACTATAAAACGTCGCATTTTTTTATCATCAACAAGACTAATATTGTCAACTCGAATAATTTCTAATTGTAAAAATCTTAAAGCCCAAGAGCCTACTTGTTCTATTGTATATTTACCAAGTAAGCCAGGTAAATTTTCTCCTTTTGACTCATTAACAACTTCCCAACTATCTAGAAAATTATTATTAGTTTCGTCTAGATTTGTACTACTAGCAAAACGATGCCAAATAAAATGACAACGATCTATTTTTAAGATAGTACGAACTTGATGGACTGTAGTCTCTAAAATCGTCTCAATATCGAGAGAATTACGAATTTGATTTGCCAAATGATTAAGTAGTTCTTCATGGCGAGCAATTTGTCGAAATTTAGCCTCTGATTCTTGAAGTTTTTGTTGAGCTTGCTTACTTTCTGTAATATCTAACCCTAAAGATATTAAACCAATAACTTCATTATCATCATCTTTAATTTTGACTTTAATTAATTCTAGATTATGCTCTTTACCGTCAATAAACGTAAAAGTTTCTTCACAGTGACATGGAAAATTATTTCCCCAGCAATTCGCATCAGATTTATGAAGATTTGCTGCTTCTTTTTCTGTAAAAAGTTTATGATATTGTTCAACTTCCAAAAACCTTGACTCAGGAATGCCAATATTTTCACATAATGTGTTATTAACAAACTGAACTTTGCCATTAACGTCAGTCATTAAAATCCAAATAGGAGCATTATCAAGAATTGCTCTTAAAGTTTTTTGTTGTTGGTTTAATTTTTCCTGTGCTTCAATACGTTCAGTAATATCTTCATAACTGCCAAGAATACCTATTACTTGACCATCTTGATTATGAAGAGGAACTTTACTTGTTTGTAACCATCTTTTTTGACCCTGAGTAGTTAATTGAGGTTCAATTATTTGGTATCTAGGTATATCAGATTCCATTACTTGACAATCTATTCTGCGATAATGTTCAAAATATTCTTTATTTCCGGGTAAATCATAGTCAGTTTTACCAACTATTTCTCTTGGTGATTTAAAACCTGCTCTATCAGCAAAACTATTATTACACCCCTGATATACTAGGTCTTGATTTTTCCAAAATATTGATTGGGGAATAGTATTGATAATTAATTGGAGTTTTTGTTGAGATAGTTGTAATTCTATTTGTGCTTGTACCCGCTCGCTAACATCTAAAACTAGGGATAATATCGAAATAAAATTTCCTTTTTCATCGAAACAAACCGAGTTATACCATTCACAATTTATTACTTTTCTCTGTTTAGTATAGTTACGATTTGTACAAGTATTTCTGGGCATATTTCCTTCTTGGAGTTCTTGCATTAGACTTACAACTTTTTCTAAGTCTTCAGGAAATATAAATTCCCAATCATTTACCTGTAAATCTATGACTTCTTGCGGTTGCCAACCAAAGATTTTTTCTGCTTGTTCTGACCAACGTTGTACTCGAAATTCACTATTCCACTCAATCACTGCTAGTGGAGTATTTTCTACATGAAAATTCAATTGTTGTAGGGCTGTTTTCAGTCTATTTTCTGCTTCTACTTCTTCGCTAATGTCATTAATAATTGCAGTTAATATAGTCTCATTTTTTAACTCTAATTTAGAAATAGAAGCTGCTGCTGGAAACTCAGTACCATCTTTCCGAAGCCCCCAAATTTGCCGACGATTAGTCATGGGACGAGAAACTTCAGTGTCAGTAGAAAATTGACGCACATAGTTTTGATGATTTGCTTTATATCGTTGTGGCAATAGCAAATTTAATGATTTTCCTAAAATTTCACTTGCTTGATATCCAAATATTTTTTCTGCTCCTTGATTAAACATAGAAATATTTTGATTTTCATCCACTGAAATAATGGCATCTTGAGCAATTTCTAAAATTCCACTTAAACGTTTTTCAGATGTTTGTAAATCTTCTTGTATTTGTTGGCGTTCTTGAATTTCTGCTTTTAATTTATTGTTAATTTCTTCTAGTTTTGCAGGGTTAGGAAGTGCTAATAAGTTAGGAATTAATGGTACTAATTTTCCAACTGTAAATAAAGATATTAAAGCTGTCATTACTTTGACTAAACCTGATAGCCAATAGGTAGGATACCAAAAAGTCCAAATTGACATTAAATGAGTCAATCCACAAGCAACAATAAATGCACTAAATAATATAAATATTTCTGGGTAAGGTATATCCTCTCGTTTGCGAATGAAATAAATTAAGGCAATAGGAATTGAACAGTAAGCTAATACAATTAATCCATCTGACAATATGTGTAACCACACTAATTCAGTTTGCCAAAAATAACAATGTCCGTGAGGAATAAAATTTCCTGTACTCCAAATTTTTGATAAAAAATTCATAGGCTTTTCTTGTTAAAAAAAATTCTAAAACTATCAGATTGAAAAAAATTAATTATTGATTTTTATTAACTTTATACTTTTCTTAGTATTAAAGTAAGCATTTCCTGCGGAATGCTGCGCAAACAGCTATTAGCGGTCAGCAATCAGATGGATGAATAAATAATTCCTGCTTAGGTTAAAGAAGTATATTTTAGTCTTCATTAATGGATAACGAATAATGAATAATTACCTCTGGTTAAAACCGTTACGGAATTGAATATAAGGAAATATCCTAGCACTTTTTTTCCCCTTGAAAGGGGAGGCTTTTAAGCAAGGTATTGAATTAGAGACTGTTTGTAAAACAAATATTAAGAGGGCTTAGAGTGACTAAAATATAAAATAGGTAAGACTTCAAAAGGTTAAAATCTGGTAAATATCCAGAGGAGGAAAGGTGCATACTATTCCTAGATTTTTAAGTGACAAATAGTTGTCTTAATTTCTTCTTTCTTATTACCTGTTCCCTGTTCCCAGTTAAGTGTTCCCTCTCTTGGTGCGCATTCCCTTGCGACTTTCGTCGTCGCGGGGTCGCACCGCTGTTCCCTATCTCCTTTGTATATTTCCTGATACATTCAATCTCTTAATAATTATTAATTATTAAGTATTCGGTAACTTTTAATTACTTTTAATGCTCCTTGGAGACTAATTCCTCCTTTCACGATAGTGAGATAATAAGTTAATAACTTATAGCTGATAGCTGACGGCTGAATACTTAGGTATTAAAAAAATTATTCAATTTATCATTTTATTTATCTATTAATTAGAGATATTTTGAATATACATTATATCATAAGAGAGAGTAGGGAGTAGGGAATAGGGAATAGGGAGTAGGGAAAAATGATTGCTGATTTCTGTGAGATAATTTATTTTATTTTTTCTTATTGGAGATGTCTAATAATAGCGAGTAGGGAGTAGGGGAAAAGGATTGATGATTTCTGTAGGATAATTTATTAGTAGATCAAAAATAATTTACCGAAATAATTAATAATTAAGCAATTAAATAATTAAATAATTAGATAATTCACGCCTTGAAGCCTCCCCTTTCAAGGGAAAAAAAATAAATCTTTTCCTGATTAGTGTCAATCCTCTCACTTTTAGGGAGAGGTAATTATCAATTATCCATTAATGAACTTACCTACTTAACCTAAGCAGCAAATATACAATTAATTTTACTTGACTACTTATATAATATGATTAATTATTAGAGATGCTAAAAGTTAGGTTAACTTATGTCCATTGAAATTGAAACAGAATTGCAAACCGCAGTAGATAAACGGCGTAACTTTGCAATTATTTCTCACCCTGATGCTGGTAAAACTACCCTTACAGAAAAACTGCTTTTGTACGGAGGTGCTATTCAAGAAGCTGGTGCAGTCAAAGCTAAAAGAGCGCAACGTCATGCCACTTCAGATTGGATGGAAATGGAACAACAAAGAGGTATTTCTATCACTTCCACAGTTCTCCAATTTGATTATCAAGACTGTCAAATAAATCTCCTAGATACTCCCGGCCACCAAGATTTTAGTGAGGATACATATAGAACATTAGCAGCAGCAGATAACGCTGTAATGTTAGAGGATGGTGCTAAAGGTTTAGAACCTCAAACTCGCAAATTATTTGAAGTTTGTAAGATGCGAAAACTACCCATTTTTACCTTTATTAATAAAATGGATAGACCAGGAAGAGAACCTTTAGAACTGTTGGATGAAATTGAACAGGAATTAGGTTTAAAAACATATCCTGTAAATTGGCCAATAGGTATGGGCGATCGCTTCAAAGGAGTATTTGATAGAAGAAAAAAACAAATTCACTTATTTGAGCGGAGTATTCATGGCAGAAAAGCAGCAACAAATACAGTAGTAAATTTAGGCGACCCTCAGATAGAAGAACTACTAGAGCAAGACCTTTATTACCAACTCAAAGAAGATATAGAATTGCTAGATGAATTAGGTTCAGAATTAGATTTAGAAGAAATACATAAAGGAGAAATGACCCCTGTATTTTTTGGTAGTGCAATGACTAATTTTGGGGTGCAATTATTCTTAGATGCTTTCCTAGAATATGCTCTTAAACCAGGTACTCATAAAAGTACAGTTGGAGAAATTTCTCCAACTTATGAAAACTTCACTGGGTTTGTGTTTAAATTGCAAGCTAATATGGACCCAAAACATCGAGATAGGGTCGCTTTTATTAGAGTTTGCACAGGAAAATTTGAAAAAGATATGACAGTTAGTCATGCTAGAACAGGTAAAACAGTACGATTATCTCGTCCGCAAAAGTTATTTGCTCAAGACAGAGCATCTATCGAAAATGCCTACCCTGGTGACATAATTGGTTTAAATAATCCAGGAGTATTTGCCATAGGAGATACTATCTATAATGGCAAAAAATTAGAGTATGAAGGTATCCCCTGTTTCTCACCAGAAATATTTGCTTATTTAAGGAATCCTAATCCTTCTAAATTTAAACAATTTCGTAAAGGAGTTAATGAATTAAGAGAAGAAGGTGCAGTGCAAATTATGTACTCAGCAGATGAGTCAAAAAGAGACCCTATTTTAGCTGCTGTTGGGCAGTTACAATTAGAGGTTGTTCAGTTTAGAATGCAAAATGAATATGGAGTAGAAACCAGATTAGAAACGTTGCCTTTTAGTGTGGCACGTTGGGTAGATGGTGGTTGGGAAATACTGGAAAAAGTAGGTAGGTTATTTAATACTGTGGCGGTGAAAGATAGCTGGGGACGACCTGTTTTGCTCTTTAGAAATGAGTGGAATTGTCAACAAGTAGAATCTGAACATCCAGAATTAAAATTGAATAATACTGCACCAGTAGTTTCTGGTCAAGAACCAGAATCTTTGTAAGGGGAAGGAAGAAGTAAGAAGGAAGAAGAAAGAAGTAATTAAGAAAAGGCTAAATTTGTAAACTTTACTTTCAACTTTTCTTCTTTCTACTTCCAGTAAAGTGACTGAAATATTCTCAGAGATTTAACCTTTAAACTTACCAAACTATGATTAGTAAAATAGCATTAACTCTGGCTACATTATTGTCAGCATTCAGCTATTAGCAGTCAGCAATCAGCTTTTTTGTTGTTAAGGCATTAAATACATTTACTATGGATAGTTAAGGTTTTCATATCTGCTTTAAACTTTACTTAAGCAAGGATTTCAGTGTTTCAATATTGCCATCTAACTTCCTATATATCTGAAGCTATAGCAATCCTAAATTGGTCGTAAAAAGTTTTATAATAGTTAAGCTAAATACTTACACATTATCGATTATTATACTAAATAATTCCATGATTGCCACTGCCTTTACTGCACTTATAAAACCTGATACGCTGGTGAAAAAAGAGATACCAGAAAATATAGCTGCTAAAACATTATATTACCCAGAAGTTACTTCGACCTTAAACAACTATCCTGAATATCAAAAAGAATTGAACAAGGCTAAAAAGTTAGTTTTCTCACTACCAAATTCTGAAGCTCAACGAAACTTAATCAATTGCATTAGCTATTCATATTGTTGTTGATTACTTATTTGATTGTGCCCATAGCGACTTAGACTTTCAAAATCAAAAAGAGTGTACTTTATACGGACTATCAAAAATCGCCAGTATTTCACCTTTTGCTAATCAAACAGTTAAGCAAATAAAAGAGGGAAATACAATGAATACTGGTTTTATGATACAGCCACAATTAATAAAAAGATGCTATAAACTGGCGTAAATCTGTATTACCGAAAATTTATAAATATGTATTTCAATTAATGGTGAAAAACACTATACAAATTTAGGGATTTATTTTATTTAGGTAAAAGGAAAAAGTAATAATAAAAGGCTAAAAGTTCAAAGTAAAGTTTGAACTTTTACAGCAGTTTTCTATTTAATAAAGTACATCTTACCTGTATATCATTAATAGTTAACCAATAATTAGGCGATCGCGAAGCGGAATGGAGTTCTATCGCCACTCATACTTTATCTAAAATCTAAAAACTATTGTGCAATAGTTTTATTAATAGTCAACCTAAATAATCAGGCGCTCGCCACTCAGAGACTTTATCTAAAATCTAAAAACTATTGTGCAATAGTTTTATTAATAGTCAAACAATAATATTATGTCCGGATAAGAGCGTGATCAAAAAACTTTCTCATGCATATACTTTTTTTATCCCCTCTTCCCTCCTGACTCCTGTACGGACGATTTCCGTGCCGGAATGCTCCGCAAACGCGTTTACGAAGTATTCCGTAGGAAATCGCCCCTACGACTCCTGACTCCTGCCTTTTTATTTATAACTATTCAACCGGACATGATATAGTTAGGCGCTCGCGAAGCGGAATGGAGTTCTATCGCCACCCATACTTTATCTAAAATCTAAAAACTATTGTGCAATAGTTTTATTAATAGTCAACCTAAATAATCAGGCGCTCGCCACTCAGAGACTTTATCTAAAATCTAAAAACTATTGTGCAATAGTTTTATTAATAGTCAACCTAAATAATCAGGCGCTCGCCACTCAGAGACTTGATCTCAAATCTAGAAACTATTGTGCAAATTAAAATCAAACCATAGGATTTATCTCGTAAGCACTCAGCCTTCAGTTAGCCTTATGGGTTGTAACTGCGTTTTTTCGTATAGGGAATGCTCCGCAGGAAATGCTTACTTTATCTCTAACCATTAATTCACCGAACTATAATTAGTAAACAGCAAAAGACTTCCAATCGCAAACTCTAATTAACAATGAGACGAAAAAAAATAATCACTCTATTAACCATCAGTTTGCTAACCATAGGTGCTGGAGAATTTATTAGACAAAAATTAATAAAAAGAGATTTACCAAGAGATGTTAGTATTACCCTAGATAATGCACTATGGAAACAAAACGAAGAAAACTTTACCGAATAATTAATTATTAATTAAATAATTGTGGTTTAAAGCCTCCCCTTTTAAAATGATATTTCCCAATCTTCAATCCTCTCGGTTTTAACCAGAGGTAATTATCAATTATCCATTATCAATTATCAATTAATGAACTATCAAGATATTACTTTAGACTTAATTTGTATAAATTCTCAATGCGAAACAGAAATATGGGGCTTTTCCCAAGCATTTAATCAAGCAGAACATGATGGTATAGTTAACACTATTAAAAAAGATAACTCCTGGGAATTACAAGTAAAAATTCAGATTAACTCCGACCCTTGGAGAAAAGGTGGAGAAGCAGAATATTTAATCGAATTGCAACCAGATAAAAAAGATAAAAAGCAAATAGTTGGTAGTTATTCAGGAACCTTTAACGAACAACCTGTCAGTGGAAAAGTTACTGGAAATATTACACCCTATTCCCCCACAAAAATACCAAACCATACACCCATATCTCCTAGAGAACATCCACGGCTAATTTTCCGTCAAAATCAACTGCCAGAATTACGAGAAAAAGCCAAAACTCAGAAAGGTCAAGCTATTCTTGCTCAACTCGAAAAATCTCTCCAGCAAAAAATCTATTACGAAGCATTCGTTCCCAATGGTGGATATCATGCAGCAGGCCATTGTTTCCTCTCCCTCTTAAATGATGACCCCCAAGCAGCAGAAACAGCATGGCAAATAGTAGAAAAATCCTTGAATAATCCTGGCCCACGATTATTAGAACACGCCCCTATAGTGGCTGGTGTGGCCCTAGCTTACGACCTTTGTTATAACGCCTGGGATGAGCAACGAGTCCAAAAAATTACAGACTGGTTAGCGCAACAGACAAAAATATTAATTGCAGGTACTCGTGGCAAAGGTTGGAACCCTACTGCTTGGAGTAACTGGAGTGGGAGAGCGCGGAGTGCTGCTGGTTTGGCAGCATTAGCTATTTTATATGAACCGGAACAGTTTTTTTCAGAACCGACTGATGTGAGACGACTGTTGAAAATTGCTGAAAGGAATATTGAGCGTTATCTGGAGACTGCAGTAGGCGATCGCTCTTTTGGTACTGAGGGTGACCTCTATAGTATTGAACCTTGGATATTAGCACTTTTACCATTTTTCCAAGCTTATGAAAATGTGTTCGGACACAACTTTGTCAAAGACTCCAGTATAAAATGGTTTTTACCCCATTATGTAATGCGGATAGTAGGAGAGGATGGTGAAATATCAGTACCTACTTATGGTCGTCATCGCCTAGCACCAGTGAAGTCTCTGTTTTCTCTGGGTTGGAATAGCGTACCAGAAAAATTTTTGCCAGGGGTGATGTGGTTTTTTCATCATCATTTTGGTTGGGAAGGCGATCGCTCTTTTGCCATCAAAAAACCCCATGAAGCTGCTTTTCTTCTGGCAGCATATTCTGAAAATCTAATAAACACTTCCGATGAAAATTTTATCAAAAGGTTGTTAAATCTTAATTTTCTCACAGGTTTGAGACCAAAAAACCCAGCCAAGGTATTTGAGCGGGTATTAGTAGATGAAGAAAAAGGTTTTTATCTGTTTCGTAACCAATGGAAGGATAAAAATGATTTTGTGGCAAGTATTTATTTGAAACAGCAACCTTTGAGAGCTTCCTGGTCATTTCCAGAGGCGGGTGGCTTCCGAATTTGGGGTTTGGGTGGACGTTGGGCGAGTGCTGGTCCAGATGATGGAAACAGAGGGGATGAAAATGTTGTTGTTGTAGGAGATATGTCTGCATCAGGAGCTGCTCAACCAAACTTTTTTCAGGAGGAAGTAGATGGTTCGGGGGTGGTGAGTATGAATATGGATAATGTGTTTGAAGCTAATGATTTTCAGTCGTTGCGGTCTTTTGCTGTTGACTATAGTGGAGTGTCGGGTGCGCCTGGTTTTTTTGTGGTGGTGGATAGGTTTACTGGGGATGCGCCGGAAAAAGTTTGGGTAATGCACACTCAGGAGCAGGTGGTAGTTGAGGATAATGGTTTTATGTTGAAGGCTAATTCTGGGGCAACTATGAGAGGAACTTTTGTTACACCAGGGGAGGTGAAGCTTGATGTTGAGGAAACAAAGAGAGGTAGAAAGATATTAGCAAGTGGGGGTGATAATTTTTTTGTGGTGATGACTGTGCAAAATGGTATTGCTCCAGAGGTTGAGATTTTTGGTAGTGGTTTAGATGCTGAGGTCAGGGTCGGGGAAAGGATGATTATATTTAGGGAGGATAGAGTTTCAATAATTAATAATTAATAATTAATAATATCATGTCCGGTAGCATCGGTATTGCAAGTAAGAAGGTAAGGAAGAAGGCTTGAGTTATCTAGGAGAGAAGAAAGAAGAAAAGGAAAAACCTTACATAAGGTAAATATTTCCCCAACTTTTACACGACGCGACCATACCAGCGGACATGATATAATACCATGTCCGATTGAACGCTTATAATTTAAGATAGTAGGGGAGTAGGGGAGTAGAGGAGTAGGGGAAAAATTAGAATATATCCTCTCGATCGCAAAATATTTTATTTATACCATTACATCCGGACATGATATAATTAGTAATTAGGGCTTGCTGAATAAATATTAAAGCGTTGATAGATAAAGGCTTTAGGCTTTTTAAGCCCTGAAAAAGTGCAAGGTTTTCGGTCTAGGGAGCTTAAAAAGTTAGGATTTTAGGGTGACGCGAGGCAGAAAAATCACTCTTATAATTCTTCCTCCTACCTCCTCGATCATTCCCCGTTCCTCCTGACTCCGTACGGACGCCCTTATGCAACGTCCCTACCTCCTGATATAGAATCCGGATAATTACTATAGCTTACGTCATTGCGACTGGAACGGAGTGGAAGGTTTGCGGAGCATTCCGGAACGGATAGCAATCTCAGAGGTTTAAGAGATTGCTTCCTATCGTCGATAGGGACGACTTTTCAACCGGATTTTATATGACTCCTACCCTTACCCATAAGACTTTTTCAGCAAACCCTAATTAATTATTAATTGTTGAACCCTCTGTGGTAGAATTATCAACCACATTTTTGATTCTATCTCCCTGTATTTCTAGATCCATTTCTGTCATAAGTTTGGCAATTCGTTTGGCAAAATAATATACTCGTTTCAAATACTCGATAAAATCTGATTCAAGGCCAAATGCAACCAACCGATTCGGTTGGTCAGCAGTTAAACGCATAGCCAGATGAGTATGTGCTTGGCTAGCCAACTCATTAATTTGGGGTTTCATTGCCACTACCTGGGCAGCTAACTGCGGATCGGAGGAAACTACTGATTTGATCGCCTGGTCTACAGCAAAACAAACCTCCTCATGTAGAGACTTTAAAACCGTTTGGGTAGCATCACTAAACTGAAGCTCATGGTGTAGCCGATCATTGCCAATTTCAACCATATTAGTCTCAATAGTATCCCCAATATTTTCAATATAGTTGGCAATCTTCAGATACATAGACAAAAGCTCAAATTGTTGAGTCACTAAGGTTTCCAAACTCAACTGACCGAGGTAAGTTACGATCGCCCCATAAAGTCGATCAACCTCATCATCCATTGCTCGTAATGCTGCCACCTCATCACTGGTACCACCCTCCACAACTGGCAGACAACCGCGCAGCATCTTCAGGACAATATTTCCCAATTGCCCTAACTCCAAACGAACCCGATCTAAGGCCAAGGTAGGAGTAGTTAGCAACATCTTATCAAGATATTTGGGTTTACTTTGCCGAACTGTCGGAGATTTTGCAGGCAGCAAATGTTCTACCAACTTTGCCAACAACGGAGCAAACCCAATAAAAATAAAAGCATTGGCTACATTAAATAAAGTATGAGCATTAGCAATTTGGCGTGGGGTTTCCACTGCTAGCTTAGACATACCTTCTAGAGAAGATGAAGCAGGTGTCAGCCAACGTACAGTATCCGCTAACTGATTAATAAACCCAACCCAAAGCAGAACACCCAAGATATTAAACAAAACATGAGCGATCGCTGCTTGAACCGCTTCTGAAGGTTTGCCGATCGCCGCCAACATCGCCGTAATACAAGTACCAATATTTGCACCAAACACCAGGGCAATTCCAGCTTCGAGATTCAATAAGCCTTGACTTGCCAAAACAATCACCAAGCCAGTAGTGACAGCAGAACTTTGCACCAAAGCAGTAAACACCGTGGCAATAGTAATCCCCAGTAAAGGATTTTCTACCTGTTGCATCAAGCTAATAAAAGGTGGATAAGCTTGTAGGGGACTGGTGGCAATCTTCATTAACTCCATGCCATAAAACATCATACCCAAACCCATCAACAGCAAACCATACTGCCGGGAGTATCTTCTCTGGGAAATTAGTTGCAAGACAAAGCCAATGGCAAAAAGCACTAATGCGGAGCGGGTAATTTTAAAGGCAATAATCTGAGCAGTGATAGTCGAGCCAATATTGGCCCCCATGATTACCCCAATTGATTGAGGCATGGTCATTAAGCCGGCAGAAATAAAACCCACCACCAAAACCGTCGTCACTGAGGAGGATTGAAGCACTGCGGTGACAAATGCTCCGACCACTAAACCATTCCAACGATTCGAGGTCAGTTTAGCGAGCATTCGCTTCATAGATTTGCCCGCCACTTGCTTTAAGGACTCGGTCATTTGTTCAAGTCCAAATAAGAAGAATGCGAGTCCTCCACAGAGACCCACCGTAATTTGTCCAAATTCTAAAAGACTAATTGAGTTGCTTGGTGTCATTTCAGTTATCAGCTATCAGTTATCAGTTAGCCTCCTATGATTTTTTCATCCCTTTAAAAGGGGAGGCTTGAGACCTTATTTCTTGTAAGCATTCAGCCGTCACCTATCAGCTATCAGCTAAAGTTTTTATAGGGGTTTTCACGGCTCTGTTGACTTGCATTACTTCTGCCTGAGTGCATAAGTGCCTTCTACCTTTAAGCCAAAATCTCTATATTCTATGAATCATGAAAAGCGGGCTTACTATGAACGACCATATATTCAATTTTTGCTCCTAGCAATAGGGAATATAAAATCTAGATACACAACAGCTTATATTTATTAACTCATTTATTTATTTAAAAGGCTGTTTGCGTAGCATGACCTAGGAAGAGCTGAGTGCTAATAGCTGAATGCTTACTATTTCTTGGTGATTCTTTGTCGTCATAGTTATCAGGTGTATGGTGAGGGATAGCAACATTTTTATTAAACTTTGTACCATTTATCAAAATTAATGTTACACTTGGAAAGTGTCAAAATAAGCCTAAAAATTGTACAGATAATTAAAGGCTTAGATTACGTCAATAAATACTATTTAGAAATACAAATTTCAAGTATAGCAAAGTTTTTGAGAATTTGTATAACACAGCTTACGGTGTGACAGGCAAGCTAGAAAATATATATAGCAATTTTTTGGGAGATTAACTGGAACCATTATTCAAATAAAAAAGAGAGCTGATTAAGAATTTGGGTGAATTTGCGTTCGTAAATTTATATAGTAAAATCAATAAAAAATACGACTAATTGAGCAAAACATGATTAGTAAAATAGCATTAGCTCTGACTACATTATCCATTCTTATACAAAATAATTCAATGATTGCCAGTGCTTTTACTACATCTATAAAACCTAATATCTTGGTTCAAAAAGAGACACCAGAACATTTAGCAGCTCAAGCATTATACTACACAGAAAATGCTTCGACCTTTAACAACCAACCTGAATATCAAAAACAATTGAAAAAGGCTAAAAAATTAATTTTAGCACTACCAAAATCTGAAGCTAAAAAGAAGTTAAAACGTGCTTTAGATATTCATCTTGTTGTTGAAGATTTACCTGATTGTGAGGATAGTAATAGTCAGCAAGACTTAAAAACACAAAACGAGTGTACTAGAAAAAAACTATCAAAAATTACCGATATTTCACCTTTTGCTGCTCAAACAGTTACACAATTAGAAGAAGAACTTCCCATTGACATTAGTTTTATAAGAATACGGCCAAGATTAGTACAAGACGCCATAAATTGGCGTAAATTTGTATTACCTGAAATTTAGAACTCTGTATCTCAATTAATAATGGATAATGAAAAGTATAGCAATCCGCGCTTATGTTTCACAATTCAAAAACTATAAATCAACTCCAAAACTCTTAGCCATTAACCATTTACTCCAAACCTATTCCCAAATAGTAGCAAGATTTTTGACACGAATAAAACTAGGATTGCTATATCTCTAATTATCAATTATCAATTATCCATTATCCATTGGTAAGAAGCTCCCTAAATAAAAAAAATGATTAAAATTCTTCATCTTTCTGACATTCATATTGGCAGTGGTTTTTCTCACGGTCGCATCAACCCAGAAACAGGTTTAAACACTCGCCTCGAAGACTTTATTTCTAGTCTAAAACTTTGTATAGATAGGGCAATTTCTGAACCAGTTGATTTAGTTTTATTCGGTGGAGATGCTTTCCCAGATGCTACTCCAGCGCCATACATAAAACAAGCTTTTGCTGGTCAATTACGACGTTTAGTAGATGCTAAAATTCCCACAGTATTATTAGTAGGAAATCACGACCAACATTCCCAAGGTCAAGGAGGGGCAAGTTTAGGTATTTATCGGACTTTAGGAGTTCCTGGAGTTGTGGTAGGCGATCGCTTAGAAACTCATACAATTAAAACTCAAAATGGTGCTATTCAAGTTATTACATTGCCTTGGTTAACTGCTTCTAATTTAATGACAAAATCTGAGACTGAAGGTAAGTCGATGAAGGAAGTAAATGAGTCATTAATTGAAAAACTGCGGTTGATATTAGAAGCAGAAATTCGGAAATTAAACCCAGAAATTCCCACTGTACTTTTAGGTCATTTAATGGCAGATAGAGCAAGTTTAGGAGCAGAACGTTTTTTAGCTGTGGGTAAAGGTTTTAATATTCCTGTTTCTCTATTAAACCGACCTTGTTTTGATTATGTTGCTTTAGGTCACGTTCACAAACATCAAAATTTGAATAAGTCTAATAACCCACCAATTATTTATCCTGGAAGTATTGAAAGAGTTGACTTCAGTGAGGAGAAAGAAGAGAAGGGTTTTGTTTTTATTGAACTAGAAAAAGGTGAAGCTAAATGGAAATTTTGTTCTCTACCCGTCCGAAGTTTTCAGACTATTAAAGTTAATGTTTCAGAAGCAGAAAACCCACAAAATGAATTATTAAAAACTATTAGTAAATATCAGATAGAAAATGCAGTAGTAAGGTTAATTTATCAGTTACGTTCCGAACAATTAGACTTGATTGATAATAACGTTTTACATCAAGCTTTAACTGAAGCACACACCTATACTATTCAACCAGAATTAGTCAGTCAGTTAGCAAGACCCCGCTTACCAGAATTATCAACAGGTAATAGTATCGATCCTTTAGAAGCGTTAAAAACTTATTTAGAAAGTCGGGAAGATATTCAAGATATTCAGGAAGAAATGTTAGAAGCTGCTGCTAAATTACTATCAGGTAAAGCAGATTTATCAGAAGAAAATTCTGATGGTCAATTAAGTTTATTTAGTAAGTAGTGAAGAAGGAAGAAGGAAAAGGGAAGAAGGAAGAATTTTTGTAGTCAACATGAGTGAAAACCGCTATAAATTATATTGCTATAAAGCGTTTTTATCTCAGACGTAAAAACCGAGTGCTGTTAAGAAGAGAATAGGAAATAGCAGGGCTATTTAATTCTAGAATCAAGTGAGTATTTTATATCAAATCCGCTTGATTGGACATAAAAAAAATCTCTAATGTTCATAACTACGCTCATCTTTGTAATTCTCTCTCCTCCTGACTCCTACTGACTTAACCAATCTATAACTATTTAAACTGTAGTTGTAATAAATAATTAAGTTATTTTCTAGTTCTCCTTTTTTTAGGAATTATGTAGGGCTTGCTGATTAAATCTAAAAGCATTGACAGATATGGGTTTGAGCAATTGTCAGTCTTTAAAAAGTACCAGGTTTTGAGCTATTCATGCTCAAAAAGTTAGGATTTTGGGTTGACGCGAGGCTGAAAAATCAAGGGATAATTTCCCCTTCTGCCTCCTCTAAATTACCCATTACTCCTGACTCCTGACTCCTGACTCCTGACTCCTGACTCCTACCCCTACTAAAAGACTTTTCAGTCAACCCTATGTAGGGCTTGCTGATTAAACCTAAAAGTATTTACAGATAAAGGTTTTAGCCTTTTTATGTCGGTGAAAAGTACCTGGTTTTCAGCTCTTAATACTCGAACTCGAAAAGGAGCGTATTTTAGGCAAGAGTTGCGCAAAAAAAAAATTACTCCCCTACTCCCCTACTCCCCTACTCCCCTACTCCCCTACTCCCTACTCCCTACTCCCTAATTTAACCAAATCTATATCCAAAACCTCTAACAGTAATCACATACTCTGGTTTACTAGGATTTAACTCTAGTTTTTCCCGTAACCAGCGAATATGAACATCAACTGTTTTACTATCCCCAATAAAATCTGGTCCCCAAACTTGTTCTAACAATTGTTCACGAGACCAAACTCTGCGTGGATAACTCATAAATAATTCAAGTAAGCGAAATTGTTTGGGAGAAAGTTTCACTTCTTGACCTCTAACCGTTACTCGACATTCCTCGGCATAAAGGATTATATCTTGATACTGAAGCATAATTGTTTGGGATACTTGACCTAAACGTTGGCGACGCATCATAGCTTGGCAACGGGCCATAAACTCCCGCATCCCGAAGGGTTTAGTTACATAATCATCAGCTCCAGCTTCTAAATAAAAAGCACAATTATTAGCACTGCCTCTTGCTCCCAAAATCATTATTGGTATTAAATTACCTTGATGTCTTAACATCCGGCATAAATCTAAACCATTAACGGAGTCAAGAATTAGTAGATTGAAATATTGCTCATCTTTAACTGATAAAAAATTCTCAAGAGTGGGAATAACACTACGCCCGTCTGGAGCAATAACTACTTCAAAACCTTGTTCTTCTAGAGCCAGGGCTAACATATCCCGAAACAGCTCTTCGGTCTCTAATAATAAAACTTTGCTATTTGTTCTGACGGCAGACCTGCAAAGACTTTCGCTTAGATCTGGGGAAAACATAAATATCGCTTCTGGTAGGTTTGATGGTGAATTATTAATGTTGCCTTACAGAGAAATTAGGCAATTGTTAGTTAATTGTGTAGCTAATTAACTCAATTAATTTTTAACCATCCAACTGCCAAAAGCACTGGGTCTTTCTCCCATTGATACAATGCTTTCTGACTATAAAATATTACTAGGGCAACCATAGCACTAGCCGAATTTGTTCTGTAGTCTGGTTTTTTGTCGTTTCTAGAAAACGGTGTTAGTTTACTAAGCATTGCCCACTTTTATTTTGCATTGTTATGCTAAATACAAAACTTGGATGCCCCTATAGTATGACTAATAGGTTAAGAAAGGGTTATGTTTAGGTTATCAAAAGGTTAAATTATTAAAGTTTAATACAAATTTTATCAAATATTGCTACAAATTTCTAGAAGTGTGGGACTGGTAATAAATTCATAGATTAACCTCTGAATTTAGTATCAAAATTGAACAATATTTAGAGTATATTAAAAAGTTTAACCCTTATTTAAGGTTAGATTAATTTTTTTACTTATAGTTAAGATAAAAAGTATAAATAATTCAATAAAAGTATAAATATGTTACTACACTTAAGTACCTGGCCTGAAGTTGAAGCTTATGTGAATCAATCTCAAGGTATTATTCTGCCAATAGGTTCTACTGAACAGCATGGACCTACAGGATTGATTGGTACAGATGCTATTTGTGCAGAAGCCATCTCAAAGGGAGTAGGAGAAACTGTACAAGCATTAGTAGGACCAACAATTAATGTAGGGATGGCGTTACATCATACAGGTTTCCCAGGTACAATCAGTCTGCGGCCTAGTACGATGATTCAGATGATTCGTGACTATATAGTTTGTTTAACTAAGGCAGGATTTACCAAATTTTTCTTTATTAATGGTCACGGAGGTAATATTGCTACTCTGAAAGCTGCTTTCTCAGAAACTTATGCTCATTTAGCTGATCTAAATATTGCCAATGCAGACCAAGTTAAGTGTAAAGTCGGAAATTGGTTTATGTGTAGCTCAGTTTACAAATTAGCCAAAGAATTATATGGTAAAGAGGAAGGCTCTCACGCTACACCTAGTGAAGTAGCTTTAACTCAGTATGTTTACCCAGAAGCAATTAAACAAGCTCCACTTTCAGAAGATGTAGCTAGTGGATATTCAATATATAGTGCTGCTGATTTTCGTCGCCGATATCCCGATGGTCGTATGGGTTCTAACCCTGCATTGGCAACACCCGAACATGGTAAGCAGTTTTATGATTTAGCAGTAAAGGAGCTAAGTAATTCTTACTTGGAGTTTATTAATAGTGATTAGGGAGTAGGGAGTAGGGAGTAGGGAGTAGGGAGTAAGGGAGCGGGGGAGCGGGGGAGCGGGGGAGCGGGGGAGTAAGGGAGTAGGGGAGTAATTTTTGGGGTACTCTCTTGACCAAAATGCCCTCCTTTTTGAGTATAAAGCAGCTCAAAACTAGGTACTTTTTCGAGACCGATAAAGGCTTTAGGCTTTTTAGGTCGAAAAAAGTGCAAGCTTTTCGGTGGAAAGAGCTGCATAAAGCTAGTATTTTGGGATGATCATGGCAGAAAAATTGAGGGACAATTTTTCCGACTACCTCCTTTATAATTCCCATTTCTCCTGACTCCTGTACGGGCGTTTTGCTAGCGCAAAGCTCCGCTAACGGCTAAGAGCCGACATGAAAAACGCGGAGCGACATATAAAGCGGAGCTTTGCGTTAGCACATGGCCATTTCCGTTCCGGAATGCTCCGCAAACGCCCCTACGACTCCTGACTCCTACCCTTACCACGCATATTTTATTCAGCAAACCCTAATTATTGCTCTGCTGATTAAATCTAAAAGCATTTACAAGAAATAAGGTGCCTTTTTAGGTCTGGAAAAAGTACCTAGTTTTCAGCTCTTTATGCACGGTTCCCGAAAAATCAAAAAGGAGCGCATTTTGGGCAAGAGAGTAGCCAAAAAATTACTCCCCTACTCCCCTACTCCCCTACTCCCCTACTCCCCCGCTCCCCTACTCCCCCGCTCATTAAAAAAGACTTTTTCAGCTTGGGCAAGAGAGTAGCCAAAAAATTACTCCCCTACTCCCCTACTCCCCTACTCC
>NZ_JBNHEQ010000042.1:0-39413 GCF_050016015.1 Dapis hubbardiae BLCC-M172 | reverse complement strand
TGTTTAGCGTTCCGCACAACTTTCCTATCGGAATGCTACGCAAACGTTAACGCTGTGCGACATGGAAAGCGGAGCATTCCCTATACGAAAAAGCGCAGCTCCTCCGCAGGAGGCTAACTGTTAACGTAGTTCCTCCGCAGGAGGCTAACTGATAACTGAAATGACCTATTATTTAAAAAGATTAAACCATATAGCAATCCTAAATTGGTCGTGACAGTTTTAATAATAGTTAATTTGAGCTGAAAACCTTGAAAATTCTGACTCCTGACTCCTGTACGGGCGTTAACGATAGTTATGCGAAGCTAACGGCCGTTCGCCCCTACCACTAAAATATTACAACCGATTAGAGGATTGCTATATCATATTTAATGATGGGATGGAGGCTTTTTTCGTGAGCTAATAATCCAATAACTAATAGATAAAGCAAAAATAGCAAATGCTAATCCAACTAAGGCGTCTCCTCCTTTTTTATCCAAATCATAAATAATAATTTTTCGGGCTACAGCAATTAAAGAAGTAACAATTACTAACTCTAGACTAAAAACGTGCTTATGGAGGTAAGCTGTAATATTTTCTAAAAGTTCCAGAGCAATTAAAATATTTAAAAATAGTCCAAATATTTCAAATAAAGAATCTTTAAATAGAGGATGGGGTGCAAAGAAAAGTTTTTCAGATATAAAAACGACTAGATCGAATACAGCAAAAAGAATCACAGCAATCATAGATAAAGTCAGAACTTTAGAAACTATGATTTCCATAGATTCAATAAATTTGAGGAAAACTTCATCTCGTTCAGGAAGAACAAGATTTTTGATGGTTTTAAGGAACTTATTCATTTTGATATTTAGTATAGAATTGACATAAAATTTGGCAATTAATAGAAATTTATTGAAAGGCACCTTTTTACTATAGAGTTAAAAGAAACCAAGTAGTAGTATAAGTCTATTCTATTTCTGTTTTTTCCATCTCATTAAGCGAGTTTTTACTAGCAGCAATAATCAAAGAGCTTACTCCTGTAAAAGCTATTACTCCGACCAAGGCAGCAATTGATATATTGTGTAATAAAAGTGATAAATTTGCTTTGGATATGGTATAATAAGGTATAGCATTTCCTGAGTTTTTTTCTGGGAAATCATCAGAATTTGATTGCATATTATCACCCTGGTTTTCAATTGTGCCCGATTAGTATACAATTAGTTATGGTCAAATAGCAATTATCAATGTTTTATAGTTTGATTAAGTTCTAGTTAAAATTGGCCTGAAGTGTGGGTATTATTTTAAAACCTTGCCCTTAAAAGCAAGGTATATATAAAAAGCTGTTTGCGTAGCATGACCTAGGATGAGCTGACTGCTAATAGCTGTTAGCTCCGCATTCCGCAGGAAATGGTTACAATTAAAGTGATCAAAATTTAACTATAATCAGAAGTTTGGAGAGTAATAGGTAAAGATATATAAACTGTTGTACCTTGATTTTTACCAGCACTTTCTAGAGTAATATTACCACCCATTAATTCCATCAAACTACGAGAAATTGCTAATCCTAAACCACAACCATTATAAGCACGAGTAGTGGAACCATCCTGCATGACAAAAGATTGAAATAATTGCTGTTGTTGACTAGGTTCAACTCCAATTCCTGTATCTTGAATAGTTACTACTGCAATCGGAATTTCATCGATATAATAAGTATTCATACCAGGTTTAAGCTGAATATCAATAGTAATACTGCCAGTCTCAGTAAACTTAATTGCATTATCAATAACATTTAAAAATATTTGCTTTAGCTTTGTCGGGTCAGCTTCTACAAATATTGATTTAGACATATTAGGTTTGTATAGTTCCAGATTTTTCTGTTGGATTAGAGGTTGTTGAGAATCGATTATTTCACTTAAACATTCAGACAAATTTACTAACTTTTTCTCAATTATAAGTTTGCCTTCTTTAATTTGTACCAAATCCAAAAGTTCATCAATTAAATCCAGCAAATGAATAGCAGATTTATCAGCTTGCTCTAATAATTCAGTTTCTTCTTCTGGGCTATCACAAAAGTTATCAAGGACTAATTTGAGCGAACAAATAATACTATTAAGTGGAGTTCTCAGCTCATGGGAAATATTTTTCATAAACTCATCTTTGTACCTATCAGCCTCCTGTAAAGCAGCATTTTTTCTCTCCAATTCAACAAATGATTTTTCTACTTGCTCTGTCATTTGATTAAATGATTGAGCCAATATTGCTAATTCATCAATGGGCACTTCCTTGACTTTTTGTTCCCAATTCCCAACAGATAAAGAAGTTGCTGCTTCTTTCAAACGTTTAACTGGTCTAATAATTAATTCACAACTAAGTAAACCAAGAAAAATTGCTAGTATAAATGCCATCAAACATAAGGCAACAGTAATCCGAGTATTGGCATAAATACGCCCCATAAAATCTGCTTCTGGAACTACTACTAAAATTAACCAATCTAAACCATATTTATCGCTAAAAGGTACGACTTGTAAAAATTGTTGTTTACCATCAATATCAAACTTCAGTAATGAAGTATTCTGAATTTGATTTAGATCCCCAAACCTGTCTCTGAGATGTTGACTTGCTAAACGAATTAAAGGGTCTTTACTATCTAAAGCGTCTATCAGTTTTGAGTCATTATTGTTATTAATAAAAGAATCGGTTTTGCCTGAACTAGCTATTAGTTCTCCAGAACGGTTTAAAATGAAAGCTTCCCCTGACTTACTAATATTCAATTGCTGTAAAAATTCATGCACTTGAGAAAAAGTGAGAGTAGCATTGACTAAGGCGATGACATTACCATCGTTATCAACTACAGGTCGAGTCGCCATCATTTTTACTTTTTCATCAATTAGGGATGTAAACATCTTACCCCAGGCTGCTTGAGCTGCACCAATACCATCTTGATACCATGGTCGCAAACGGAAGTCATATTGGGGAACTACTTTTGTGCGCTGAGTTCGCCCCCCTTGACTATTGGTAGTATATTCGTGTAGTTCTCCGTTTGTAGATTTGTCTGTAACAATAATATTTAATGCGTTATTGTCTTGGCGACTAACTGCAACCATAGTTCCTGATGTAGATGTAATCCCAATCACGCCAATAGAGTCAAAAGACTGAATTTGATTCCATAAATGAAGTTCGAGATCGTTAGTTGCTTGAATATTAAGTTGATCAAGACGAATAGCATTGACATTTAGTTGATTCACTAAATGGGGAGTTTCTAAATAAATATCCAGTTTCTTCTGAATACGGACTGTAATTTCGTTTTGTAATTGATGAGCTAAGTCGTTGACTGCACGCTTACCATTTGTAAATGACAGATATCCCACTAACCCTACTGCTGAAATGATTTGCAGTACAAATGGGACAATGACTATAGCTCGCAGGGGAAGTTTTGGTGAAAGTTGGCAAAATATAGGGTTTAGTGGTGACTTTTGCATGGTGGCGGCTTGTTTCTTTCTACTTAAGGTTCAATTATATAGGCAGGGAAAAGGGAACAGTTAGAAAAACATTTTCTCGTCTAAGATTCATTAGAGATAATTATTAATTATTAATTGTTAATTATTAATTATTGAATATTCCCTCTTTTTATTTTTGATTCCAGCTTGTAACTCCTTGCCAGTTAGTAGGTACACCTTCTGATAAAAAATTATTCACTCGCTCTAGATAAATTTCTGTGGTTTTATCTTGTGAATTTACTGTTAATACTTTCTGAAAATATTCTTTTGCTATGTTAAATTCTTGCTTTTGATAATATAATACTCCTTGTTCAAAATCTGATTGAACTTGTTTCTTTAACTTTAGCAAATATTCTGTTTCTCCATCCATAACTTCATAAATTTTAATAGGATGATTTCGCCCTTTAACTAGGACTCGATCTAAAAATCGAATTTGATATTGATCTGGATCTGCTAAATTAGTAAATACTGCTTCACTAATTATAATAGAAACTCCATAAAATTTTGTTAGTCCTTCTAAACGAGAAGTTAAGTTGACGTTATCAGAAAAAGCATCACCTTGCATTCTGGCTTTTTCTCCTACCATCCCTACCATCATTTGTCCAAAATGAATTCCAATTCCCACTTTTATTGCTTTATAACCTTGACTTTTTCTAATAAAATTATATTCTCCAACTTCTTTAATTTTAGCAATACCAGCCTTGACTGCATCATCTGCTCCATTGGGAAATACAGCCATCATTCCATCTCCTAAATATTTGACTATAAATCCATAATTATCTCTAACTTTTGGACTTACACGCCCTAAATATGAATTAACAAAATTAAAGTTTTCTTGGGGAGTCATTGTTTCTGAAAGAGCGGTAAAAGAGCGAATATCAGAAAACATTACTGCCATTTCTTTACTGACATGGTTGCCTAATTCAACATCAATTATGGAGTCTTTGCTGAGAAATTTGAGAAATTCATGGGGAACAAATCGACTATAGGAATTGTTAATTTGAGATAATCTAAGATGAGTTTTTAATCTTGCCATTAGTTCATTTTTAGAGATAGGTTTTGTCAGATAATCATTAGCACCAGCATTTAATCCTTCGACCAGATCGTAGACTTGATTTTTAGCAGTTAACATCAGAATTGGTAATTCACTGGGTAAGAAATTTTGACGTAATTTTTGGGTGACTTCATAACCAGTCATTTTGGGCATCATTACGTCTAATAAAATTACATCTGGCTGGCAACCTTGCTCAATTATTTTTAATGCTTCTATGCCATCCATTGCCTGAACTATGGAATAATTTTGTAGGGATAAAATATTCACAAGAACCTGTAAGTTTACTGGTTCATCATCAACAATCATAATTTTAAATTTTGGCGCTGTTTCTGATATTTCTTTTCCATTATTTATTGATTCTCCTTCAGTAGAGAAGACAGTTTCTTTCTCCCTAGTTAATACTATCTGATTATTCTGAGTAATTCCAGGTATATGAGAGTTATTACTAACAGCAACTTCTGTAGATATTGGCATCGTAAAAGTAAATTGAGAACCGATGCCTATTTGAGATTTTACCCAAATTTTTCCCCCATGCAATTCCACAAGTTTTTTGGTCACTGCCAAACCTAAACCTGTACCTCCATATTCACGAGCTGTGGAACCATCAGCTTGTTCAAATGATGCAAATATTCTGTCTAAATTATCTTCAGCAATGCCAATACCTGTATCAGAAATAGTAATTGCTAATTGTTGGTTTTCTCGAATGGGATGTTGATTATTTAATTGTGAGTTTTGTTGTTGATTAATAATCTCTGTAGATATTTCTACTCTCCCAGATTCCGTAAATTTTATTCCATTACCAATCAGGTTATATAAAATTTGATGTAAGCGGTTTTCATCAGCATAAACTGGAGGTAAGTCAGCCGTAATAGAGTTAACTAACTCTAAATTTTTAGTCCCGACTAAAGATTGACAAATAGTGACAACTACTTCTGTTATTTCTCTAATTCCTACAGGTTTTAACTGCAATTCTAAATTTTGATGTTTCAGTTTGGAAAAATCAAGAATATCATTGACTAAATCTGTAAGTCTATGACCACTTTGAGCAATCATTAATAAATTTTTTTGCTGAATTTCTGATAGTTTTCCCGTTGCTCCATCTAACATTGATTCAGCAATTCCAATCATTCCATTCAGAGGAGTACGAAGTTCGTGAGAAGTATTTGCTAAAAATTCATCTTTGAGTTTATCTAAACGTTTTAGTTCATAATTTTTTGTTTCTAAAGTATGAAATGATTCTTGTAATTGCACAGCCATAGTATTAAATGAATGGGCTAATTCTCCTAGTTCATCAGAGTGTTGAACTTCTACTTTTTGTTGCCAATTTCCTTTAGCAAAACTTTTAGCAGCTTTATTTAATCTTAGAATTGGTCTAATTACCCACCGAGAAGTTAAAATTCCACCAGTTATTGCTAATCCTAATGCACCTAAACATAAGAAAATTGTATTGCGTCTTTGAATATAAATTTCCTCCATAAAATCGGCTTCTGGAACTACTACTACAATCAACCAATCAATACCAATACCATATTTTACAGGTTTAATTTCTAGGAAATTTCGTTGACTATTAAATTCAAAACTTAATTGTTTACTTTGATTTATATTAGTTAGACCTAAGAATCTTTTCTGTAAATATTGAGCAGCAGCTTTAATTAATGGTTCACTACTTTCTGAAGATTTCAATCGTTGTAATTTTTTGCCATTAGCTTGAGTCGTAAATAGCACTTCTGAAGTAGAGGTAGCTACCATTAATCCAGAACGTTCGACGATGAATATTTCACCCGATTTACCAATTTTTAAATTCTGTAGAAAATTGCTGATCTTGTCTAAGCTTAAATCAACTGAAAGTACTCCCTGACGAATACTTTTTTGGTCATAGTAAGGTAGTACATGAGCAATTCCTAAATTACTTATTGAACCATCTCCATTAATCCAGGGGTATATTTTACTCCAGGTTGGTATACCTCTTTTTACAGCAGCTTGATACCAGGGTCTTGTTATTGGATTATAATCATATTCTCCTGTTGGTAGTCTGGCTATATTACCTTGATTATCTAAGGGATATTTTTGTAGTTTTCTATTACTAAATTCATCACTAATTCCCAGCTCAAAATTATTTTCATCTAATCTCAATATCCAGATAACTTCTCCTTTCTCACTGCCAAAACCAATGCTACTTACTTGATTAAATAGTCGAGTTTGTTGAAATAGGTATGGTCGCCAAATAATTAAATTGTCTATGTCTAAGTTATTCAAAAGAAGAGCATCTCTATTAATTTGATTAATAATTGGAGGAGTTTTGAGATAATTTTTTAGATGTTGATCGACACGGGTAGTTACTTCACTGAGTAACTGACTAGCAACATTATTAACTGCTTTTTGTCCATTGCGTAATGAGAGCCATCCTGTTAAACCTACAGCAACCATAATTTGCAGGACTATAGGTAACACAAAAACTATCCTTAGAGAAGTTTTTCGATCTTTTACTTCTTTTGATTTATCTGAATATTCAGTTGGCATAATTCATTAATGGATAATGGATAATGGATAATGGATAATTGATAATTGATAATTGATAATTAATAATTGATAATTGATAATTACCTCTGCTTAAAACCGTAACGTAATTGAATATAAGGAAATATCCTAGCACTTTTTTTCTGTTGAAATAGAAGGCTTTATACCTTTATTGATAATGGGTAATGGATAATTCTTTTAAGGAAAACCAAGAAGATTGAATATAAGGAAATATCCTCAGCAGTTTTTCTCTTGAAATAGAAGGCTTTATACCTTGATTTTTCGGTAAATTTACCCTGATGTTACTATATAGCAATCAGGAATGAGATGTGAGAAAAACTGTAGGGGTTTGGTTTCCAAATTCCATTATGTTGACTAGGGTTTGGTGACCAAACCCCTACGATAAATCTTACAACCTATTTAGGATTGCTATAATTTTTCAAGAAAATGACTTATGCCTTATTTAAAAATAATTCTCTTGACTTGAAGTATGGTATATCATAAAAATACAAAAAAAATTTAATATTACTTTTGACTTTTGAGTTGGTAAATAGGTATGATGAAATAATTAACTATTTAGAACAAGAGGGAAAAATGCGAATATTGATTATGGGTGGCACCCGATTCATTGGGGTATATTTAACTAAAATTTTGGTGGAGCAAGGGCATGAAGTTGTGTTATTTAATCGTGGAAATAAACCTGCTCCAGTCTCAGGAATAACAGAAATTCATGGTGATAGAACCGATGCTAGCCAACTCAAAGAAAAATTAGCATCCGAAAAATTTGATGCTGTTTTTGACAATAATGGACGAAAATTAACTGATACAAAACCTCTGGCAGAAATCTTTAAAGGTCAAGTCAAACATTTCGTTTATATGAGTTCTGCTGGAGTTTATTTAAAGTCTGACCAAATGCCTCATATTGAGGGAGATGCTACAGATCCAAAAAGTCGTCATTTAGGAAAATATGAAACAGAAACAGAATTAGCAAATCAAGGTTTACCCTGGACTTCAATTCGCCCGACTTATATCTACGGACCACAAAATTATAATGATTTAGAAGCGTGGTTTTTTGACAGAATTGTACGCGATCGCCCGATTCCAATTCCTGGTAATGGACTTCATATTACTCAATTAGGTCATGTCAAAGATTTAGCAATGGCAATGGCAAATGTTTTAGGAAATGAAAAAGCAATTGGGCAAATTTATAATATTTCTGGAGAGCGTTTTGTCACTTTTGATGGTTTAGCTCGCGCCTGTGCTGAAGCTGCTGGAAAATCTCCTGATTCTATTAAATTAGTACATTATAATCCAAAAGATTTCGACTTTGGAAAAAAGAAAGCTTTTCCATTACGACTTCAACATTTTTTTGCCAGTGTAAATAAGGGAATGATGGAATTAAATTGGCAGCCAGAATATGATTTAATTTCCGGTTTGAAAGATTCATTGGAAAATGATTTTATTGCCTCCGGTCGTGACAAAGCAGAGGTAGATTTTTCAGTTGATGATAAAATTTTGAAAGCGTAATATTCATGGCATTCAAAAGTTAAAAGTAAGAGTTTTAGGATTTACGCAAAAACCGGGTTTATGCTAGGTAGATGTCAGTATGATATGGCATTTCAGATAAACCCGGTTTGCTTTGAAGATGAAAATTTTTTTATACCTAATTAAGCGGATTTGATATCATAAAATCAGCCTATAAAACTTAATGGTGAACCAGTATGGTAAAAAAACTAACTACTGATACCAAACCAGAAATAATTTACTCAGACAGTGACGGTCAACCAATGGCAGATAATACGAAACAGTTTCGCTGGATAGTTACGATCAAAGAAAACCTAGAAATTGTATTTGCTGAAGTTGCTGATGTATTTGTGGCTGGAGACTTCCTGTGGTATCCCGTCCAAGGCAATAATAAAATTCGTATTGCTCCCGATATTATGGTTGTTTTTGGCAGACCAAAAGGCGAACGCGGTTCTTATAAACAGTGGGAAGAAGAAAATATTGCCCCCCAGGTAGTATTTGAGATTTTGTCACCAGGAAACCGCCCTCAAGAGATGATGAAAAAACTGCTGTTTTATCAAAATTATGGAGTTGAAGAATACTATGTTTATGACCCCGATAATATAGATTTTACAGGTTCAATTAAAGTGGGGTAACGTTTAGAAACAATAGAAGAAGAAGAAATAAATGGTTGGGTTAGTCCCCGTTTAGGTATCCGCTTTCAACTGACAACAGAAACTTTGGAAATATACGGACCAGAGGGGCGCAAGTTTATGACTCCTGTAGAATTAGAGCAACTAAGGAAGCAGGAGCAACAACGCGCTGACCAGGAGAAATTGCGGGCTGACCAAGAGAAATTGCGGGCTGACCAACAACAGCAACGTGCTGACCGACTAGCAGAGTTGCTCCGGGAGAGAGGTATCGATCCTGATGAATTATTGTAGTGGACTGTTTCATCTCAAATAGTGCAACAGTAGGGGCGGGTTTTAGTTGCAATTTTCATGGTCACACTAAGATTAAATAAACTCGCTCTAATCCACAAAAATTGATCGGGAGTCAGAATGAAGAAGGAATAAGGAGACAGAATGAGGAGAGAGTCTGCTAAAAGTTTTCAAGATTTGATAGTTTGGCAAAAAGCGCATCCAAAGAATTTTCTGGCTTATCGTACAACTATCTTAACGCTACTTGATAAAAATTGAATAATTACTGTTGATTTCTATAAAAAATTATTAAGGAAGAAATTACATACATCGAAAAGTAGCATATATTATTTATAAAGGCTGGCTCAAGCTAGCCTTGAAAATTAACTTTTGTAAACTATTAATTTATGGCTGTTCAATCAGGTTCAGGCGAACTTAACGTTGACGATATTATTTTTCCGGCTCCCCCCCCCCCAGAAATCCCACGGGTTTCTCTCGTGCGGATGAATGGGATATCACTTTTGATCGAGTTCTAGTTAACGAACTTGCAACTATTGCTTTAACAAGTAACGATAACATTTTTGACTCTTTTTTACAAGTTATCAATGCTGATACAGGTGAAGTTATTGACTTTAATGATGACATAAATTTCCCAGACAACAAGAATTCACAACTCGACTTTTCTATAGATAGAAATATCAACTACAGAATTCGGGTTAGTAGCTTTCGTCCTATAAATTTAGATATTAATAACCCTTATGAGTTAGTTGTAAGAACTGACCTGGGAGATGACAATACAATTACTTTAACTGAGCGCAGCAGTGCATTTGCAAATCCACAAACTGGAACTTTGCTCAATGTAGAAGGTCAATTAAATGCTGATGATTTTATCTTTCCAGTAGGTATGGGGTTTACTCCAGCCGATGAATTTGAAATTAGTGCAACAGCAGTGGGTCCAACTATTAATGTGGCCTTAACCAATATTGAGGCAGACGAAAACAATACTTCGGGTTTTAGCCCACAGGTAGAAGTTGTTAATGCTGACAACGGCAGTATTGTTGCACCAGCAGGTACTTCTACTAGCTTTACATTACCAGGAGGTAATCCCAACCTAAGAGTTCGCGTTACTAACACCACTCCTACTTCAATTGACTCATTGGGTAATTATACCCTCCAAGCGAATATAGTGGGTGGAGGTGAAGTTACGCTAACTCCCCGCGTGATTGACGATAGTATGATTACTCCCGACCCGACAGATCCAACCGACCCAACCGACCCGACAGACCCAACAAACCCTGTCGTCTCTATTGACAGCCCTCAAGGTGACGACAGCAATCCAGGAAACCCTGTTGCTGGCGTAGAAGAAAACGCTGTCAATGAATTCGACGATCGCACAGTCTACCTATTTAGCAATGATGACGATGTAGAAACTGTCCCCGAAGGCCAGACTGATATTCTAGCTCTTTCTGGGAATGACCGAATTACAGGCCGAGATAGTGCAGAACAAATTATTGGCAACAGAGGAGCCGATAGTCTTTTCGGTGAAGGAGGAGCAGATATTCTATGGGGTGGTAGAGGTTCTGATAGTCTAGATGGAGGAGATGGTAGCGACAGCCTCTCAGGTAATAATAACAACGACACCTTCGTTGGTGGAAGTGGCAATGATGTTATCTTCGGAGGCAGAGAAGATGATGTTTTATTAGGTGGAGTTGGCAATGATACATTATCAGGGGACAGAGGGCAAGACATATTAACAGGTGGAGATGGAGCTGATGTGTTTGTAGTGTCTGGTACTTCTGTTTCTCCAACCAATGTAGAAGATGCGGATGTCATAGTAGACTTTGAGCCAGGTGTTGATAAAATCATGCTTCCAGCCAACGTTGCAGCATCTAACCTCACCTTAACCCCTGTGGAACTAGAATTAGATAACCAAGCAACAGCATCATCAACACTAATTGAATTGAATGGTTCATTTTTGGGTATTGTTCAAAACATACAACCTGACGCACTTAATCTTGATGCTGACTTTATTCCAGATAGTCTGAGCGATCTTATTTTTTAAGCACGCCAAACCCAGAGAAAAGGGAGAAATACAACAGAAAGTCCCCCTTATTCAGGGGGATAATCAAGGGATCGATGAGTTCCCAGGCAACCTCTGACACCCTTGGTATAATATTACTAAATAATTACCAAATCAATCTGGAGGAACTATGTCAGAAAAATTGACTCTTCTGCCCCATGAATATCCAGATACCAGTAATATGATTCTGGAGGATGATACTCCCTTGGATAGTTTTATTAATGAAAAACAACAACGTCTCCTCACAACTGTATTTTATAGCGGTGCTGAAATACCTATAAATGCTCCTTTTATTGTTGCTGCAAATGTCGGTTTATTTTCTCATATCCGAGATTCAGGAATTGTGCCGGATGTGTTTTTAAGCTTAAATATTATTGGCAGTGAAGAATGGTGGGAACGTAATGTTCGTTCTTATTTATTCTGGGAATTTGGTAAGTCACCTGATGTGGTAATTGAAATTGTTTCTCCTACTCCCGGCAATGAATTAGGAAGTAAATTCACAGACTATGCTCAGTTACGAATACCTTATTATGTTGTCTACGATCCATTGCAAAAACTAAGTGAAACTGTACTGCAAGTATTTCAACTTCATGGTAGTTCTTATATTCCTAAAAATGATGCTTGGTTTGCTGATTTCAATTTAGGATTAACTCTTTGGAATGGTGTGTTTGAAAATCTGAATGGTACTTGGTTACGTTGGTGTGATGAGTCTGGGAATGTCATTAAAACAGGAGATGAAATAGCAGCAGAAAAAAATCTGGAAATATCTCAAAAGGATGCTGAGATATCCCAAAAAGATACTGAAATATCCCAAAAGGATGCTGAGATATCCCAAAAAGATGTTCAAATTAAACAGGCGTTATTATTGGCAATTGAAATGGGATTGAAACTCAAGTTTGGTGATGCATACATGGGAAGATTATCTGAGATTTCCCAAATAGAGAATCTGAAATTGTTGGAGGCGTTAGCGTAGCTTTGCGTCAGCAATCGCTTCTCAAATTCCCCAGATTTCCTCAACGGATAAATTGCGAAAACTATATTCTGAATAGCTTAAAAATTGGGTGCATATTCCGCACCCTAACTCTTCAATTATATCATACCAGTGTAGTCAATAATTAATTCACTGCAAATTCTGTAAAAACTCGGACATCTGGCGGATGAAAACCCAAGACAATTTGATTTTTAGGAATACCTGCTCTCAGTAGATCGGATGCTATTCCATCCTCTAAACCATCCCGATGTATCCAGATTTTATTTCCAATAATCTCTATATGAACTAAACACCCATGAACTTGTACGTCATCTTCCCATCCTTGAGTAATTAATAAAAAATTATTCCTATCCTCACTTATAATTAAACGGCATTGTAAATCTCCGTAAGCATAGGGAATTTCTGTATATTCTTCGAGTTCCTGTTGAATAATGGCGCGATATTGAGCTAAGGTATCCATTGCGAGACCTCCTTTTTTTTACTTTCAAATACTAATAAATTGACTTTATACTTGTTAATAACTAACTCTCCAATAGGTTCTGAAAAAATAGCCTGATAAGTTATTTTCCGCACTGCTAGATACAACAAAAAATCTGGTTGCACTTCTTCCAATACTGCCCGATAAAGTAAATACTGACCTAAAGCTTGTTCTAAATCTGCAATACTAGAAGGATTAGTAAAACTCTTGATTTCAACAGCTATTTTTTGCTCTGCTTTTTGAGCAGCAATTAATTTACTTAACCCTAAGTCTACAAAAAGTTCTCTGGCTCCCCATTTAAGACGGAATGGGTCATTAGTCACTGTCCATCCATCTTTAATCAAAGCATTTTTCACCACATTATGATAAATATCTTTTGCAGGCATCTTCCAATTTTTCTCCTCTAACTTCTGCTTTCTTCAATCAACCTCCATGTATTCGGCAGCATACATATTTTAATGATATAACTTTAGCTTCTATTATAACTTCTACTCAGTAGACCCGTTTTGATCAAATCGCAAAACCCTGTAGAGACCTTGAATGCAAGGTCTCTACAAAGTAGGATATAGTGGGAATATCTATACCAGATTTAGTATGACTTCTATTCTCTACCTCTACCCTTTAAAAAACAGCACTTTCCAACATTTTAATTGTACCGCGACTTGCATCAATTTCTACTTCTACTCCCAATGGCACTGTAAACTTATCCCGAATATGACCGATCGCCGTACCATACCAAGCAGGAATACCTAGAGGTCGAATAATATCTAACAAAACCTGCCATAATGTTAACGTGGGAAAATTATCCTCTTCATCCAGACATCGAGTACATCTGGCAAACACAAAACCATTCAACTGTTGCAAAATGCCAGCTAAACTCAAATGAGTCAACATTCGATCTACCCGATAAACATCCTCTCTGATATCCTCGACAAACAAAATTTTCCCTCGCCAGTCTGGCAAAAAATTCGACCCCACCATCGCCGTTAACACAGACAAATTTCCCCCCACCAGTCGCCCCCGCGCTTTTCCACTTGTAATAGTTTCCACAATATTCGGGGGCGGTTGCAAGGTCATCGCTTTTCCTTCAAACAATATACTTTTGAGATAACCAACAGAAAATTTATTCCAGGTAGATGTACCAAAGGGACCGTGAAATGTCACCAAACCACTGCGAGCATATATTGCCAATAACAGAGCAGTAATATCGCTGTAACCTATGATAATTTTGGGATTTTTCCGAATTAAGTCATAGTCTAACAATGGCAAGATGCGACTGCTACCCCAACCACCTGTAGTTGCCACCAATGCTTTTACCTCGTCATCGGCAAACATGGCATTAATATCTGCAGCCCGGTCTCTATCTTTACCTGCTAAATATCCATATCGATCTAGAGCGTGGGTGCCAACTTTTACTTTGAATTTTTGTTGCCCTAAAACTAAATTGACGTATTTGAGTTCATGTTTGAAAATCATACTAGCAGGACTAACTACTGCTACAGTATCGCCAACTTTAAGGCGGGGTGGTTTGAGGATGGGTAGAGGCGATAAACGCTTATTGGCAGCAGTAAGTTGGGTTGCCAATAAACTTAGACCTAATAATTTTAAAAAGTGACGGCGATCGCTCATCATTAAAGTAGGAATAAAAAAGCATAAATTTATTGATTATATTCTATAGGAAAAGGTGACAATAAAACGACTATTTTTACTAATTATAATTGGCAAAAGTTGCTGAAAAATTTCAAATATGTTGGTTGAAGGAGGGGGAATTTATGAATTATTCCTACTTCTATTATTTGTAATATTCTTTGATAAATCAGCTCTAATAAAATTCTCAAAAACTTTTTTAAATTTTCCCATTACGGGGGAGTAGGTAGGGATGTTACATTCAACGTCCCTACTCCCTCTTTTCTAATGATAAGATAGTAAATATAGCAATCGTAAATAGGTTGTAAGATTTGACCGTAGGGGTTTGGTTTCCAAATCCCTTTTTTCCCTGGGCTTGGAGACCAAAACTCTACAGTTTTTTCTCATATCTCATTCCTGATTGCTATAATTAATTAATTTATTTAGATATTGAAATGTCTGAAAATAATTCTCTGATTAATCAAACTCTAAGACAACATTACAAAATTATCGAACAATTAGGTTGCGGGGGTGGCTTTGGAGAAACTTATATTGCTGAAGATATAGATATACCAGAAAATCCTAAACCTCGGTGTGTTGTTAAACGACTCAAACCAACAATTAAGCATCAACAAGTCCAGAGATTATTTCAACAAGAAGGTGAAATTCTTAACCGACTTGGAAAATCTGATAAAATTCCTACTTTATATGCTTATTTTGAACATAATCAAGAATTTTATTTAGTTCAAGAACTAATCATAGGTCACGATTTAAACGAAGAAATGAACCAAGGTTGGAGTGAAGCTAAAGTTAAAAATTTCTTGTCAGAAATTTTAGAAGTTTTGGCATTTGTACATCAAAATGGGGTGATTCATCGAGATATTAAACCAGGGAATATTATGCGACGCAACCATGATGAAAAATTAATGTTAATTGACTTTGGTGCAGTTAAAGAAGTGAGTAATATAGTTGTTAATTCTCTAGGACAACCTAGTAGTACAATTGCTGTGGGTACTCCTGGTTATATGCCTGTGGAACAAGCTCAAGGTAGACCACAATTTGCTAGTGATATTTATGCAGTTGGTATTACTGCAATTCAAGCTTTGACAGGAGTTACACCTAGGAATTTTATCCAAGATGAATTGGGGGAAATAGAGCTGCAAAAATTAGCTCCTAATATAAGTGAAAATCTGGCTAATTTTTTAACAAAAATGGTTAGGGTTAATTGGAAACAGCGTTACTCTGATGCAGCAGTAGCTTTGCAAGTTTTGCGGGGAAATATTGATCCTATTTCTGAGATGTTTAATTGGATTTTATTAAAAGCAATTATTGGTTTGGTTAGTCAGGATATAAGTTGTGATTTTAATATTTTTCAAAGTAGTCTTGAATCTTTTATTGAGCGCCTCCGCCAAAATAATACTTCTGTGAATTATGAACTATATAAAGTTACGAGTAAATCTTTACTAAAAGCACAGGAAAAAATTGTTATTAAATATAGAAATCAGATAGGAGGTTCTTTTCCCACACTTATTCAATATTCACCATTTCACTCTCAGGAACAACGGGAAACTTTAGGTTGGATTAATCAAAAATTATCTAAGTTAAGAAGTCAGCTAAAAAATCTAAATCAAGCAGAATCTCTGACAAGTTTTACAGAAGATATTAGTTGTTTATTAATTCCCTTGCCTCCAGCAGATAAAATTCCTGATTTATGCCAAAGATTTATCCAAGTATTACTTCAAGGAAATGAACCAGATGAGTATTTAGAAAAACTTCAAGATAATGTGAATGGGTTATTAAACTTAGTGGCGATTAATTTTATTCAAGAAATGCAGCAAAATCAGTTAGTCAAAGAAATCTTTGAGTCTGATTTTTTAGGGATAATTAATCAACAACTACCATCAACTAAATTCACCTTAGAAGACTTAGAGAATTCTCTGCAAAAAGTTAGACTAGAATTAACTGACTTCAGTACACAGCAAGAACAATGTCAAACAATCATAATATCACCACCTATTAATTGCGATATTACACAACCAGGCAATTCACAAATAAATAGTAAAGATATTGATTTATCCTCTAATAATTTGACTTTTAAACAAGACCAAAACTCAAGTAAACAAGAGTTACTATTAGATACTCCTTCTGGTCAAGTAGCACTTAATTCTCCTTTTTATATAGAGCGTTTACCCATAGAATCAGAGTGTTATGAAACTATTCTAAATCCAGGAGCATTAATTCGAGTAAAGGCACCCCGACAGATGGGAAAAACTTCTTTAATGAGTCGAATTTTGAATTATGCTGAACACCAAGGATATCGGAAAGCTTGTTTAAATTTTCAGTCAGCAGATGAAGAATTTCTGACTAATCTCGATTTATTTTTACAGTGGTTTTGTGCCAGTATTACTAATGAACTTAGTCTCGAAGAAAAATTGTCTGAATATTGGCAAGGAGTATTAGGGAGTAAAAACAAATGTACAAATTATTTTCAAAGATATCTACTCTCAGAAATTTCTACTCCTGTAGCTTTAGGGTTAGATGAAGTAGACCAAGTTTTTCAACATCCAGAAATTGCAACTTCCTTTTTTGCCTTGCTCAGAACTTGGCATGAACGTGGCAAAAATGAGGCAGTATGGCAAAAGTTAAGGTTAGTCATTGTACATTCTAAAGAAGTCTATATTCCCCTAAATATTAATCAGTCACCTTTTAATGTTGGTTTGCCTATAGAATTACGAGAACTTAACTCGGCAGAAGTAGAAAATTTGGTAAAATTACATCATTTAGAATTGTCTTCAGAACAGATAAAAGAATTAATGGCAATGGTAGGAGGACATCCTTATTTAGTCCGTCAAGCTCTCTATCATATTGCCCGGAAAAAAATCACTTTAGAAAAACTATTACAGGTCGCTCCCACAGAAGAAGGCCCCTATTGCGACCACCTGCGTCGCCACTTAAATAATCTTGAAGAAAATCCAGAATTATTAACAGCAATTAAACAAATTATTGCTGTAGATTATCCTGTACCTATAGGCACAAAAGAAGGTTTTAAATTACGCAGTATGGGATTAGTAAAATTTCAAGGCAATTCAGTCATGCCTCTATGTGAATTGTATCGGAGATATTTTAGCGATCGCCTGTAAACCTAAACTTGAAAATCTTAAATTTGCATTTTATCCTGTTTGAAGTCTATAAATAATGTATTGACCAAGTAATTATTTACTATAAATAGAGGTTCAATCATATTAGATAAATCATTAAAAAGAATCCTAATAAAAGGAAATTTATGCTACCTAATACCATTTCTCAAAAACTTTTCTACATTTTCTTGAGCCTAGAGTAGTGGAGAAGTAAAATATGAATAATTAACACCCTCCTGGATAATAATTATCGAAAAGGTTCTATGCGCCTGTGTTAATTACTTAATAATTGAAGTACCACCTAAGTATAGCATTACTTCTGGTAATTAGTATAAGTACAGGCAATTGATGAATTTATCCTACAATCCTAGAAACAACTAGAGTATCCATCTTTATATTTTTTCTTTGAAACTTCTTACTTCTTACCTCTTCCTTCTTGCTTAAATTTACTATTGTGGTATTACTCTATTAAATTTATATTAAATTTCGTCGCAATTGTAAAAAAAATATATATTTTTGCTTGATTGTTTATGTTTATTTTCCCTGTTTTTTGTTGCCTATTCTCTGTTTATTATACCCGAAAACTACTATTTTGTAAGATTTTCGTAGAAGACAAAATTTATCAATCATTTTGATCAAAATAACAAAGTAAGAATTTAACTTCTGACTTCTGACTTCTGACTTATGACTTCGTTAACTAAGCTCTTGACAATGAACTATCTCAATCATATATCATTATGAATATAAACAAAATAATCATGGTATGAGGTGCATCCAATGTCTTTATTTTATCCCAAAAAAACCCTCATTATAATCGTGAAAATATGCTTTTAATCAAAAAATATTTATCCCAACTATACAATTATCGAAAATTAGCAAGATTACTGAGAAGTACAGTTAGATTTATCTATGGTTTGCTAGAAATTATTACTGTTTTAATTGCCGTAATTCTGTTAATTTTAGGGATAATCTATATCGAAAATACTATAGAACAAAAAACAGAGTGGGGTAAAGCTTTACTAGACTCAATTGAACACTCCCAAATTATGGGAACTATTGAAAATATTAGCATTGTTACAGCATTAGTTATTTACATTAGGTGGGGAAAAAAGAAATCCCATTATCAAGCTTGGCAAGTAATTGACTCCGCCCAAGGATTAGATATTAGCTATGCTAGAATTAGAGCGTTAGAAGAACTTGTTAAGGGAGGTGTTTGTTTAAAAGGTTTATCTTTACCTAAAGTCAATTTAGACCAAGTTAATTTAGTAGATGTAGATTTTAAAGAAGCCAACCTTCAAGGAGCAAAATTTTTAGAGGCAAACCTTCGAGGAGGCAAATTTGAATTGACTCAATTACAAGGTGCTTTTCTCTGGGGAGCAAATCTTCAAGATAGTTTTTTTCTATTAACTCAACTCCAAAAAGCAAACCTCAGTTCAGCAAATCTCAAAAATTCTGACCTTCAAGGAGTTAACCTCTTGGAAGCTTGTTTACAAAAAGCTAATTTAGAGGGAGCTTATATATTAGGAAACCTCCAAGGTGTTGATTTACAAGAAGCAAATTTAAAAGGAACAAACCTACAGGGTTGTTATCTAAAAAATGCCAACTTTAAATCTGCAAATTTGAAAGGAGCTAACTTACAAGATGCCAATTTACAGGGAGCTAATTTCCAAGATGCTAATCTACAAGATACCAATTTGCAAAAAGTAAAAGGGCTACATCCATCACAAATTCAATCTGCTAATAACTGGCAACAAGCTAAATATTCAAAAGAATTTTATTCTCAGCTAAACTTACCGCCAGGAAAATAATCAAGTTCACCTAAATTTATCAAACATAATATGAACAAAAGTCATATCCGGCTCAACAAAACCACAAGAGAATGGGTAATTTATGCACCAAATAGAGGCAAACGTCCCCAGGATTTTCAACAAGAACATATAGTACAAAACCAGGCAGAAAGTCACTCTCCCAAATGCCCTTTTTGTACTGGTAATGAACACCTTCTACGGCCGATTCTTTTAGAGAAACAAAACCCAGAAAATACTGACTGGCAAATTCGTGTTATGCCTAATAAATTTCCGGCCTTAACCCCAGATGGAAATACTCATCGAAAATTAGAAGGAATTTATCTCACAATGCCTGGTTATGGTAGACATGAAGTAATTATTGAAAGTGCCAAACATAACCAAGATATTCCCACAATGTCTATCCAAGAAGTAGAGATGATTATTGATACTTACCATCAACGTTATATCGAACTTATGGAAATAGATGAAAGTATGATGGTAATTATTTTTAGAAATCATGGAAAAAAGGCAGGAGCTTCATTAGTTCACCCCCATTCTCAGATTATTGCTACTAGCATTGTTCCCCAACATAGACGCTGGCAAGAAGAAGAAGCTCAAAGATATTATGACGATTTTGGTTGTTGTGTATACTGTGAAATATTAGCATTTGAACAGCAAGATAAAAAGCGAGTAATTGAGGAAAATTCATCATTTTTAGCCTTTATTCCTTTTGCTGCTAAAGTACCTTTTGAAATTTGGATTATGCCTAAAAAACATGAAGCTGATTTTGGCAGTATTTCCGAGTCAGAAAAGTCAGATTTTGCATTAATTCTCAAAAATATCCTAACTAGATTATCAGAAAAATTAAACGACCCAGATTATAATTATGTAATTAATACTGCTGCTCGTTATAAAGCAGAAGAACCCCAGGTACATTGGTATTGTCAAATTGAACCTCGACTTACCACACCTGCGGGTTTTGAAATTGCTTCTGGTATTCGGATTAATCCCTCACTTCCTGAACTAGATGCTGAATTTTTAACTACTACTTAAATCCTGATTTTTTGATGCAGCAAGAGCAATAGCACCTACCATAATTTTATGTTCTTGTACTTGAATTCTTTCGTGGAGAGTTTCTGGTGTATCATCAGCTAAAATTGGTACAGCAGCCTGCATTAAAATCGGACCATTATCGACTTCTACATCTACTAAATGTACTGTACAACCAGTTATTTTTACTCCAGCTTTTAAAGCTTGTTCAACTGCTTTAATTCCTTTGAAACTTGGCAATAAACTAGGATGAATATTGATAATTTGATTAGGAAAAGCATTAATTAAAACCTGAGTAACAATTCGCATCCAACCAGCCATAATAACCCACTCTACATCATATTCTTGTAGAGTTTTAACAATCTGACTATCAAATTCTTCTCTATTTTTGTATTCTCGATGATTTAACAATACCGATGGAACATTCCACTTTTCTGCTCTAGATATAACCTTAGCTCCAGGATTGTTATAAATCATTACCTGAATTTGAGCATTTAATTTTTGATTATTTATTGCCTCTGCAATAGCCTCAAAATTACTCCCACTACCAGAAGCGAGAATTCCTAATTTTAGAGGAGAGGATTTTGGGAAGCCACTCTCAGGAATACCTGGAGAAATTAGACAAGAATTAGAATTCAGTAGTTGAGTTTCAGTTGTCATTTTTTTTAGTTAAATAGTAAAACATGGAATAGGGAATAGAGAATAGTTAGAAAAACATTTCCTAGTCTAAACTCTTATAATAATCCGTGCTTATATTGTAATATTTTATTGGGTATAAAACATAGAAACCGGGTTTATATCAAATGCCTCAATATACCGAAATCTGTCTCCCATAAACCCGGTTTATTATAAGACTTCCATTGCCAGCGGATTTGATCTAAAAATGGGATATTGTAATATTTTATAGTAGGGGTTTGGTCTTCAAACCCAAACGCTAGTATGGGTATAAAGCATAGAAACATGGTTTATATCAAATGCCCCAATATACCGAAATATGTATCCCATAAACCCGGTTTATTATAACACTTCCATTGCCAGCGGATTTAATATAAAAATAGGATTTAGAGACCAAATCCCTACAGTTTTTTCACAAATCATTTCATATTGCTATATACTCACTATTAATAGCTCAATACTTACATTAAACACCAGTAAAAGCAGACATTACTTAAAATGGATGAAAGCCACATACTCTAGTAGATATTTTAATAGAAGAATCGTATTTTTTACCACTAAATTCTTCTTTGAGAATCGAATAAATTTTCAAATCCCGATATTTTCCCTTCATAAACATACATCCCCGCAAGATACCCTCATATTTCATTCCTACCTTCTCCATTACCCTAGCAGAAGCTATATTTTCAATTACACATCTAGCTTCTATTCTGTTTAACATCATCGTTCTAAAGCCAAAATAAATAATAGCATTAACCACCTCAGTCATATAACCCTTTCCCCAATATTTTCGAGATAAAGTGTAACCAATTTCTGCTTTAGCGTGTTCTACATTCCAGTCAATAAATCCAGCAGTACCAATAAATTTTTGCTCTGCTTTGTGAACAATACCCCAGTTAGAAAGCTGATTATTCTTATAATTATTAATCGTATATTGTAAAAACAATTTAGTATCTTGAATAGAGTTATGAGTGTACCAACCTGTATACTTTGAAACTTGTGAATCTTGAGCATATTCAAACATATCTTTTGCGTCCTTAAGAGACATTTTTCTCAAAAGAATTCGTTCGGTTTCAATAGTTGGTAAATTCCTAAAAAGATCCAGATTTGTCAAATCTTGAATTTCCCAATTTTATAGATGCCAGAAATTATTTAAGCATAACAATATATTATTAGTCAAGTATGATAATAATGGTCATTTTTTTCAGAATAACACCATTAAGTTTATAGGAAATATCAAGACCTTTTATTTGACAATAAGCTGTTGAGTTAAACTTCTAAAATTACACACTATATTAGTTAATGGAAGGCGATCGCTCTAGTGGTACGGAGTATTATCACTATTTGAGGTAGAGTAGCGTACTGCGTTACCCAACCTACAAAAAAACTATTTAACTCAACTTGTCAGGATCGATACCCAACTCTCGCAGTTTTGCTGCCAAGCGATCGGCTCGTTGTTCGGCATTAGTAGCCCGTTGTTTTGCCACTGCTGCCTCCTCTTCTGGGGTAGGAATCAAATTTCCTTCCAGAGTCATCCACCGCAACCAGAGTCTATCTATCTTACTGTAACTCCCTTGCCACAAACCCAGACTGAGTTCTATGCTAGGAAGCAACAAACGTCCGTGACTTAACTCTGCTCTTTGGTAGCGATCGCCTACTAAATGAAACGCCTGTATTTGATTAGTATAGCGACTGAAGGTAACATAATAAGGTACTCGCAGAATGCTCTCGTAAACTTCCCACTTAGTCGGAGGTTTTCCCGCTTTTCCTGGTGTCTCTCCTAAATCTTCATTTTCAGTACCCGGAGACAATAACTCCACCACCACCAAAGGGTTAACTCCTTCCTGCCAAACTACATAACTCAAGCGCATATCCCGTTCTTCATACAACCTGGGCACTCCCACAACTGCAAACCAGTCTGGGCGTTTATACCAATTAGGATGTTTGACATCGTAGTAGAGATTCATATCGCTGCCACAAAACAAGCGATCGGGATTTTTGTTGGGTGGTTGAAAAGTTTGGCGCAAAAGTTCAGGTTGGAAGTAGTGAAATTGGTCTGGCAAACCAGCTTCCTCCGGGTCTTCGCTTGGTAAGTCGTACATCGTAGGCAAAGTTTCCTTTGCTGGAAGTGGTGGTTCATATTGAACGGATATATTTGTCATATTATTCTTCTCGACATAGTTTTTATAGTTTTAAAAGCGACTCTATCTGCGCGTACTTTTTCCCATGATTACAGAGTAACACACTATTTGGACAAATGTGAAAATTGTATGATTTTTTTATGCGGGTGGAGCGATCGCTTACAAGTAATGTATAATTAAATTTATACTACTTTCTTTACTCAATCTTACCTGATATTTTTCTATGTTTTCTTCTTTTGAAACTAAATTAGCACTCAGTTTGTTTGCGGGTTCAGGAATTGGTGATAAAGGATTTGAAACTGCGGGTGTTCAATTCCTATTACATAATGAACTTATTGCAGAACGGGCTAGTTTAATCAAAACTAATTTTCCTAATTCTACTGTAATAAATGGAGATATTTTAGATAAAGAAGAAGAAATTATTAATACAGTTCACAAAATAATTGGCAACCAAGAACTATTTGCCATAGTTGCAACACCACCTTGCCAAGGAATGTCACAAAATGGGCTAGGAACACTTTTATTGAACGCGAGAAAAGGTCTACGCCCAAAATTAGACCCACGAAATAGACTCATATTACCTGCTCTTCGTATTGCCGTAGCATTAAAACCCAAATGGGTTATTTTTGAGAATGTGTCACGAATGTCTAATACAGTTATAGAAGATGAAAATGGAAAATTAACACCTATTTTAGACTTAATTCCTAAATATTTAGGGTCTGAATATATTGGTGAAGCAAAAGTTGTTGAATTTGCTGACTATGGTATTCCACAACGTAGAAAAAGATTAATCACAGTTTATTCAAAACTAAAAAATTCTCAACATTTTTTACATTCTGGTGGTTCTTTAATTCCGCCACAAACTCACGATAAATTGGGAAATAATTCGCTTCCAAAATGGATTACAGTTAAAGATACTATAGGTAAATTTCCATATCTAGATGCTCAAACTTCAAAAACAGCAAAACATCCTAATTTACCGTTTCACTATGTACCTATATTAACTCCTGAAAAATATCAATGGATTAGCCACACTCCTGAAGGAGAATCAGCATTTAATAATCAGTGCATTAACCCAAAATGTGGGTTTGAAAATAACCCTACACATAGAGCTTCTCGCGACTCATCAGGTATTAATCGAGCGAATAATAATACTCCTTTATACTGTATTAAATGCGGTCATTTATTACCACGACCATTCACTAAAACTAAAGACGGAAAATTGAGAATCATGCGAGGTTTTACCAGCGCTTACAAGAGAATGAGCTGGGATATTCCCGCTCCTACACTAACACAAAACCTAAGTTTTCCTTGCTCAGATCATAATATTCATCCTACACAAAATCGTGTACTCTCTCTAGCTGAAGCTTTGAAATTACATACAATTTCAGATTTTAATTATCAGTGGGGACCTTTGATTTGTAAAAATAAAGAAATTAAGCAAGCGTCAGATACTTTAATCAGAGAATCAATCGGCGAAAGTATCCCACCAAAATTTATGTATTTGCTTGGTCAACACTTAATTAATATTACTGAAGGAAATATTGATACAACTCTAAAAGAAAATCCTTTACAGCTTGAACTATTTTCTTTAAGTAATTTTAGTAGTTAATTCCTAGCTTTTTGAAGAACTGAATATAAGCTGGTAAATCTGGTAATAAAACCCAATTGTTCATCAATTTATTTCTAGCAGTTTTTTTAGTAACACAAACACTTGTTGTTCTTCCACCTCCTGCTTTGGGAATTGTATTTGAAAAGTCATCTGGTACAAGTTTATTAGAATAAAAAGCTGACATAATTGTTGGTATTCCCTCAAAATAATCCCAGAATAAAGCTAGTAAATTATTAATATACTGGTGATGTCCTTTCCAATCTAAACCTGTTAGAAAAGATATTCTTGGATCGCCCATGGGTAAATTACTCGTTACTCCTGTTTTCAAATTTCCACAAATTGTACTTGCCATTACTATTATTTGCTAAATTTACTTAATTTTAATGGATATTTAGAAAAAATTACGGCATAATCTCAAAAAATTGACAATGCTTAGGTCGAAATAGCTGAAAATCTCTTCGATCCAAAGTTAAGACTTTCGTAATTTCCAAACGTTCTGCTATTGCCATGACGCTAGCATCTACAAAATCAATTCTAGTGTCTTGATATATCTCCAAAATTTCTGCCACTCGCAACAAATCTTCTGAAGTTAAAGCTAATATCATAAATCGACTATTCAGCAAATAACGCAAGCTAGTCGCTACCATTATTGTACCAACTTCACGACCTACTAAATAAGCAACTTCAGCTAATACTGTTTGGGGTAATAAAATCTGTTGTTGCTGTCTATAAATCTCTGCTACTTCAAGATGTCTAATATCTTTTTGATTCATCAAAGCCACAACAAAACCAGTATCTGCTATGGAGATATTTCTTTGTAAGACCATCCTGATTTTTCCCTAATTTCTCCTTGTAAAATTTCCTCAGAATTAGTCGCTAAATCTGGGGAAGCAGCAAATAAACCAATTAAAGGTTCGGTTTCTAAGTTCTTATTTTCATGGCTAAATTCTAGATCGGGTTGGGATTGATAATTAGCAGATTTTGTTTGCTCTTTCATTTGAGCTATGATTTTTTCCATTAGCCATATTTTCTCCTCGAAAGATAAGTTATTAATAGCATTTTCTAGCTGAAGCAATTTAGATGAAACCATTATGATTTTTGTGATATAGAAAATAAATTACATCATACGGTTATGATTATAACACAATACGCTTTCCTTTCTCTGCAAAAGAATAGCGATCACCAGAATATCTTCCTAACAAACAAGCGACAGCAAATGGGGCTGCGATGATGGGTTGACAACTTGCCCAGAGACGATGTTAATATGCACTCTGGTTTTGAATTTTTTGACATCTGGTGTTTTTTTTCTCATCAATTTTTAAATAGACACTCCAAATATCCCCTCTCTTTAAAAATTACTCCCCCACTCTTACTACACATTCTTTCAAATTCCATTCTCCCTATCCTATTCCTTTCTTCCTTATCTCCTTCATCCTTATTCCTTGAATATTCTTCCAAACTTTCAATGAGTTCTACAACTCCAACATATCTAAATTTTTTTTCTAAACCCACTACTACCAACATACCTCTGACTTCTTCTTCTCTTATATAATTTCCTAAATAATCTAACTCCTTATAATCTTCAATTACATACCAGAAACTGCTTTCACTTAGCATTTTCTTCATCTTTTCATCACCAACATCCTCTGCTGCACTTATCATCTTTTCATCACCAACATCCTCTACTGCACTAGAACAGCTAAACAACACTACAGGGATTAGCGTTAACATTAATATTTTATAAAATCTTTTCATAATGAATAATCTGTTTCAGTTTTTCAAAAGTGCAAATTTCTAGGAATAACTATTGTTCGCTAAGGCTTTCTCCAATTGATAATGGATAATGATTAAAACTTTAAACTTTGAGTAACAAGCAAACTTTTTGAATGCAAAAAGTCTTCAATTTGGTACAAAAGTTAGCAATCAAATAATTATCAATTATCCATTATCAATTATCCATTAATCAAAACTACACCGTCTCTGTCGCCGCAGTCTCCACAGCAGGTTGCGGTTGGAACTGGAACATCGAATAAACCACATTCCTCCGAATATCCGTCATCATATCCAAGAACAACTCATAACCCTCACTCTTATACTCAATCAACGGATCTTTCTGTCCATAACCCCGCAAACCAACAGATTCCCGCAACGCATCCATCTGCTGCAAATGCTCCCGCCACAAAGTATCAATTTGCTGCAAAATAAAGAAACGTTCCGCATCCCGCATCAAACCACCACGAATCTGATTCACCTGCGCCTCCTTAATATCATAGGCATTCCTTACCTGCTCATGCATAAAAGTCTTAATGTCATCCATCGACAGATCGAACAACTGCTCCGGAGTTAAATCTGCCAACAAATACACAAACTGCTTCACCTTCTCCACCAACTTATCCAACTCCCACTCTTCCGAAGGCAACTCAGGATTAATATACGCTTCCACAATATCATCCATAGTTTGCTCCGCATACTTAATCACCTGTTCCTTCAAATCCCTACCTTCCAATACCCGTCGGCGTTCCGCATAAATCGCCCGACGTTGGTTATTCATCACCTCATCATACTCAAACACCTGCTTCCGCATATCATAATAATATGTTTCCACCTTCTTCTGGGCACCTTCCAACGAACGAGTCAACAACCCAGACTCAATCGGCATATCTTCCTCAACGCCAAACGCCTGCATCATTCCAGCCACGCGATCGCCACCAAAAATCCGCAATAAATTATCTTCCAAACTCAAGAAAAACCTAGTCGATCCAGGGTCTCCTTGTCTCCCCGCTCTTCCCCGCAACTGATTATCAATACGGCGTGACTCGTGGCGCTCAGTACCAATAACGTGCAACCCACCAGACTGTATTACTCCGTCATGTTCCTTATCTGTGTAAGTTTCGTATTCTTTGCGAATTAAGTTGTAAACTTCCCGCAACTTCTGAATAACTGCATCTTGAGTCGGAGCTTTTTCAGCAGCGATCGCCACCTTATCTTCCACCACCAATTCTGGTAACGCTCTCTCTCCCCACTCTTTCACGGCAAAATCTACTGCTGATTTCAACATACCCTCAGTTTGTGGCGACAACTTCACCGGGAATATTTGAGGCGAAACCTTCCAAGTTTTCACCTTTTTCTCAGGACCAAAACCTTTTGCTGAATTAGACTTCTTCGCTCCTGCTATCCGCACCATACCCATAGCATCATCATCTTCTGGTTTCACAACTCTTGGCATCAGATACTCCCGTAGTTTCAACCTTGCCATGTACTCAGCATTTCCACCCAAGATAATATCTGTACCTCGACCTGCCATATTCGTGGCAATTGTCACCGCACCACCACGACCTGCTTGTGCCACAATTTCTGATTCCCGCTCCACATTTTCTGGTTTAGCATTCAGCAGTTGGTGAGGAACTTTCAATTGACCTAATAAGTTAGATAGTAACTCTGACTTTTCGACACTGGTTGTACCTACTAAAACCGGGCGACCTTCTTCGTGCATTTCTGCACATTCTTGAGCGATCGACTTCCATTTTCCTGCTTCTGTTTTATAAACCACATCTGATAAATCTTTTCTACCAGTTGGTCTATTAGTAGGTACGATAGTTACTTGGAGATTATAAATCTTTTCAAATTCTGTTTCTTCCGTTTTTGCCGTTCCCGTCATTCCCGATAATTTGGGATAAAGTAGGAAGAAATTCTGATAAGTAATAGTTGCCAGTGTTTGAGTTTCTGGTTGAATATCTACCCTTTCTTTTGCCTCGATCGCCTGATGCAGACCATCACTCCAACGTCGTCCTGGCATTACCCTACCAGTAAATTCATCAACAATAACAACTTCTTCATCACGCACAATATAGTTAACATCTTTGATAAATAACTCTTTAGCTTTCAAAGCATTAAATACAAAATGTGCCCAAGGATCTTCAGGGTTATATAAATCTTGTACTCCCAATAATTGTTCTGCTTCAGCAAAACCCTCATCAGTCAATAACACATTTCTGGCTTTTTCATCTACTTCATAATGTTCCTTTTCTTTATCCAAAGCTGCTGCTATTTGTGATGCTTTAATATACTTTTCACTCGGTCTTTCTACCTGACCAGAAATAATTAAAGGAGTTCGTGCTTCATCTACCAATACAGAGTCAACTTCGTCAATAGTGCAAAAATTAAATGGACGTTGTACTACCTCATCCATAGTAGTTGCCATATTATCACGCAAGTAGTCAAATCCAACTTCGCTGTTAGTAGCATAAGTAATGTCGCAGGCATAATTCCTTTTCCGTTCCTCTGGGTTCATACCCTGCTGAATTAACCCTACACTTAAACCCAGAAACCTATGCACTTGTCCCATCCATTCCGCATCCCGTCTCGCTAGGTAGTCATTAACAGTAATAACATGAACACCCTTACCTGTTAGACCATTTAAGTATGCTGGCAAAGTAGAAACCAGAGTTTTACCTTCCCCAGTTTTCATTTCTGCTATTTGGCCTTGATGTAAAATAATGCCCCCCAATAGTTGGACATCAAAGTGTCGCATACCCAGGACTCGCTTTCCTGCTTCCCGAACAACTGCAAAAGCTTCTGGTAAAATTTCTTCTAAAATTTCTTTTTCTTCATCCTTAGTTTTTGCTTTTTCTAGAGCTTGTCTAAATTCTCCTGTTTTTGCCCTCAGCTCTTCATCTGAAAGCTTTTGAATATCTTCTTCAAGAATATTAATATCTGTCACCCAAGGTTGAAATTTCTTGAGCTTGCGTGCGTTGGGGTCTCCGAGAAGTTTTTTGAACATAGTTATTATTTAAGTTAAATTCCAATTATTAACTGTCAAAATGGTTGTTTTCATTACCATTTTTTCTTGATTTTGTCAATATACCTCTTGTCTGAGTTGAGTCAGTTTAGAACTATTTGCTTGTTAAAAAATGGGTATCAATTATTTTATCAAAAATTGACTGGTCTAAAACCATGCCCGATCTAGGTGGGGAGTGTGGGGAGTGTGGGAAGTGTGGGGAGTGTGGGAAGTTTCAGGAGGTTTGGGAGAGCGAATCTTGTCTGTTCAAAATGCTAACTTTTTGAGCTTTTCAGTCTAAAAAGCTGGCACTTTTTTCACTCTAAAAATGCTAAAACCTTAATACTTTTGAATATTTATACTTATTAATTTGATTTTTTACTTTTGACTTAAAGACTTAGGTTTTCCCTGGAGTGTTTTTTTATGGTTTTTCAACCTATATTCCTACTTTTGAATTTTGACTTTTTACTTTTGACTTAAAGACTTAGGTTTTCCCTAGAGTGTTTTTTGTATGGTTTTTCCACCTATCTTTCTACTTTTGACTTAAAGACTTAGGTTTGCCCAGGGGTGGTTTTTTGTATGGTTTTTCCAGCTATCTTCCTACTTTCATTACTTTTGAATTTTGACTTTTGACTTTTGACTTCACTTCCATTACTTCTGACTTCTGTACGGGGGAATGGCCATTCCCCCCTACTGACTTCTGACTTCGTTAATCTGGCCATTCTGAGTTAAGAGTCCGATAGTCAAAATTTGTAACCTTGGGATGACAAGAAATACAAGCCTTGATATTTAATTGTTGAGGCAGTTCAACTTTTGGATGAAGTGCCTTGAAATAACGAGAACTAGCAATTCTGTACGGTATTCTCTCATCTTGCTGAGATTTGCGACGAGAAGAAACTTGTAGATAATTCCAAATAAGTTGACGCGGTGGATCTATGAGAGGAGGGAGTTGTACACCGTAGTGTTGAGAATCTCGAAGAATTATTTGCCAACTTTCTGTAGGGAGGACTTGAGGAGGTACTGCAACGTGACAAGTAGCACAATTCTCTAAGTACAACGATAGTCCTAACCGATAACGTTGGGGAACCACATCAACATTACTAATTAATTCAGAATCAATTTGTGAAATAGTCGTTGCAGTAGAGATTTTTGCCATAACCCAACCACAACTCGTACTCCACAAAAATATCAGTAGTAACAGTAAGAAAAGAGGTGGTCGTTGTCTAGACCTATTTCTGAGATTAGCTCTTGACATGAATATAATCTCTGTGCTATTTTTTTATGCTTTATTTTGAGCTTACTAAACAATAGGAATTGTCATACCTTCTTTTGCTACTAACCCATTAGGAAATATTGATTGGAGAGCAACTTGAATTTCATCCAATAAATCATCACTATGACCAGGATCGTGTTGAAACATTGCTATTTGTTTGACTCCTGCTTTTTTTGCTATCTCTACAGCTACCTCCCAAGTAGAATGTCCCCAACCGATTTTCGGGGATTTCACATCATAATATTCTTCATTTGTGTAGGTAGCATCATATATTAATATATCGGCATTACGAGCTAGATGAAGTACATTTTCATCAAAGCGGTCTTCATAATGTTCTGTATCTGGACAATAAACTACAGTTTTACCCTCCCAACAAACTCTATATCCAACGGCAAAATTTGGGTGATTTAGAGGAGCTGTTTCAATCTCAATATCATCAAGCTTAATTACATCTCCATTCTTAAAGTCATTAAACTTCATCTCCGAACCCATTACCTGTAAAGGAATAGGAAAGTTAGGATTTACCATTTGATCGGATAAAGCTTCCTTAATTGTAGTACCATCAGGTGCTATTGCCCCATAGATGTGAAATTTATTAATTGGTACAAATGCAGGTATAAAAAATGGGAAACCTTGAATATGGTCCCAGTGAGTATGACTAAAAAATATATGAGCTTCGATTGGCATTTGCTTAAGTAGGTTTAAACCCAATACTCTTAAACCCGTACCTCCATCAAAAATCAAACGTTTTCCCCCTACACGCATTTCTACACAAGAGGTATTACCACCATAGCGAACTGTGCTACTACCGGGAGTAGGTATGCTACCTCGCACACCCCAAAATTCAACAATAAACTCGGTTTCTAAGGTGTCTGACTGAGTAGCTGTTTCCTCAGACTGTGATATTGGGGATGAGGACTCTGAAGATGGCATATTTCTATGTTTCAGACTTTAGTGTTAGTACAAATCTGTGGAAAATTTCTTAATTTTCAATTTAGCTTATTCTAGCAAAATAAGCTATTACTCATTGCTAGTATATCTTGATATAATATTAGTATTGTAAGCTCTACGTTAATCAGAAAATTTTTATTCCCAAGGTGGAAATAACTGATATTTCTGTATTTATAACTCCCCAGCTCAAGAAAAATTTATCTATAGCTAAACAGCTAAATTATTGGAAATAGTGACTTATTCAAATAGATGGCAAAAATGAGACTCTTTTGATATTCACCCTTGAGAATTAGTATGAAAAAAAATTAACTCAAGAGTCCCTTACTAAAAAATCACTCCTATTATAATTTCAGTCTGTAGATAGAATTATATTTACAATAAACTGTTATAAAAATTATCATGCTTGGAGTAAGAATAATTTCTATGAAAGCTCAGGAACTCTCAATCAAACCAGAAAAATTAGACTTGGTTCAACTTAAAGAAAAAGTCTTAACATGGCTTTCAGATCATGTCCCTACCTCTAGGATCAGACATATTCTCAGAGTAGAAAAAATGGCAGAGGAACTAGCTAGCTATTATGGCTTAAACCAAGAAAAAGCTAAACTCGCAGGACTGATGCACGACTTAGCTAAATACTTTTCTCCACAAAGTCTATTACAAATCTCTAAGTCAGAAGGTTTAGAAATAGACTCAGTATTAGCAGTTTGTCCTCACTTGCTTCATGCAGATGTTAGTGCAATTGTGGCCAAAAAAGAATTTGGCATAGAAGATGAGGAAATTTTAGCAGCGATCGCTAACCATACATTAGGATGTCCGGCTATGAATCAGCTAAGTTGCATAGTTTTCCTGGCAGATACTTTGGAACCTGGTAGAGGTAAGACCCCTGAGCTAGAACATTTAAGACAATTAGCTTCCCAAAATCTCGACCAAGCAGTTTGGCTAAGCAGTGATTATACTATAAAACATCTGCTTGGCTTACATAGTTTGATTCACCCACGAATTCTATTGACTAGAAATTGGTTTATGGAAAAGGCCAAAATACAACTGGATGAACAGAAGATCCAGCAGACAATAAATTAACAAGATATGATTAATATAGAGGCCAAAAATTAGCCAATATCAATTAGCAATTCAATTAATTAAGGAAATAGATAATTTGATGTCAAATTACCCTCATATTCAATCCTTGTCAACCGAAACAAGTCTGACAAATTCGGGACCTGATGAAACCTTAGAATTGACATCCACAATTGTTAATGCAGCATTGGACCGCAAAGGAGATAACATTGTTGTCATTAAAGTATCAGAAGTATCTTATTTAGCAGACTACTTTGTGATTATTACAGGTTATTCTCATGTCCAAGTAAGAGCCATATCTCAGGCGATCGCCGAAAAGGTAGAACAAGAGAAGCAAGTTTATCCTTTAGGAGTCGAAGGCCAAAGCGAAAGTTCTTGGATCTTAATGGATTATGCTGATGTTATAGTTCATATATTAAAGCCCGAAGAACGAGATTTCTATAATTTAGAAGCATTCTGGGGTCATGCAGAAAGAATAGATATTTCATCATTGCTCGATTAGACTCAAACTGTCAATGTTAATTACTTCTTTACTGTTATAAAAATAAGTGAGAAAAAAATTTATTCTTTATGATTAAACAGATAGCATCTAGCTCTCCGGTTCCACCAGAACAACAACCAGCAAACGAATATGAAGAACTCAAAAATTCCTGGTTATTTGACTGGGTAACATTAGAAAGACCGAATTATTTAAGGAAGCTAGTCTGGGTTTGGATCTGGAGTTGGTTAGTTTCTGGCCCAGTCGCAGCAGCAAGTTTTCCTCCAGAAAAATATTTGGTGAAATTCTTACTGAGTGGTTCAGCAGGGGCAGGTTTGATTCTAATTTTGGTATTGTTACGACTTTATCTGGGTTGGAATTATATCCGGTCACGTCTGGCAAATACCACAGTTTTTTATGAGGAGTCTGGTTGGTATGATGGGCAAACATGGCTAAAAACACCAGAGGAAATTACAAAGGATAGATTAATACTTCAATATCAAGTTCAACCACTTCTGCAAAGATTACACAAAACTTTTTATAGTTTTATCTTACTAATTTTTCTGGGTGGAATTATCTGGTTGTGTTTATGAAATATTTCCAAAGCAGCTATTAAAATTTTTAATAATTGTAGATAATTGAGTCAGTATTTTTATTGATTTTTACCACCACCATTTTTGCTGAAAAAACTCAAACTAATAAGCATATTAATTGAGGAATGATTATAGTTAAAATCATTGATAGTTATATCTAGAAATAATCATTTCATTGGTGTTAATCTTAAACTTGATAAATACTATCCAAAAGTATCGTGAAATAATCTACTAGATCGATACTATACTTACCCTAAATAATAAATAAAAATGACCAGGAAGTAAGGTATTAAACCTTCCTGTTAAAGGAGATAAAAAAGGAAATTTCGTATTTTCTTGCCTCTGGCTGAAGCTTGAGGTAATTATAACTAATAACTAATAATTAATAACTGATAACTGAAATGACTAGGGGAAAAAGAACACAAACTGCACAACTGGAAGTAAGACTACTTAGAGAAGGTATTGTTGAATCAACTCACCAAGTTCAGGCCACAATATGTGACCACAGAGGCCGAGTTTTATCTTTGGCCGGAGATGCGGATACAGCCACATTTGTCCGTTCGGCTCTCAAACCATTTCAAGCTTTAGCAGTTACTACTACAGGTACTCTAGAAAGGTATGACTTAACTGATATAGACTTGGCCGTTATATGTAGTTCTCATCAAGGTACAACAGAGCAAGCAAGACAGGTATTTAACGTTTTATGGCGTTGTGATATTGACCCATCAAAGCTACAATGTCCAACTCCAGCCGGGAAAAATAGTCCTTTGCAATATAACTGTTCTGGTAAGCACGCAGGTATGCTTGCTGTTTGTCAGCAAAGAAATTGGCCGATGGAATCTTATCTGGAAATGAAGCATCCAGTACAACAGTTGATTATTAGCAAAGTTGCTGAATTGCTGGCCATGCCCGCAGCAGAATTTATCGGCGCTCGTGATGATTGTGGCGCTCCAACTTATCTTCTACAACTTAGTCAAATGGCAACTTTGTACGCCAAACTAGCTTCAGGTAATAGTTTGGATCTAGAACGAATTGTCCGCGCTATGACATATCATCCAGAAATGGTTGGGGGAGAAGGACATTTTGATACAGAGTTAATGCGCTTGACGGCTGGGGAAATTGTCAGTAAGTCTGGGGCTGAGGGAGTACAATGTATTGGCCGAGTCGGTGAAGGGATGGGTTTGGCTATAAAAGTTAATGATGGTGCAAAAAGGGCTAAATATGCAGTGGCAATTCATTTATTAACTCAGATGGGTTGGATAGATCCTACTATTGCTGAGACTCTGGCCAACAATTATATGTCACTTAGTAATGTTAAGCGTTTGGAAGTAGTGGGAGAAATGTTTATGTAGGGTTGAGGCTAGGAGTCAGGAGTCAGGAGTTAGGTAAAGTAGGGACGTTGCATGCAACGTCCCTACAGGTTTATCATTTTTTTGATATGCTTCATTGACTTGAAAACTGCTATCAGTGGATGTTCTGGAAAAAAATTTGAAAAAATTTGACTAAGGGGTTGCAATTTTGATTTAGTTATGGTTATAATAAAAAAGTTGACGCGGGATAGAGCAGTCTGGTAGCTCGTCGGGCTCAAGTTATAAGGAAAGATAAATTAAACCAAGCATAAACCAAAACCGCTAGTCGGTAAGCTTGAATCTTTACCTTGTAAAGGGCGGCATATAGGGAAACTTGTATGTGATTACTTGTCAAATTCGGGGAAGCCGTTAGCGGGGTAATCCCGAGCCAAGCTCCAAAATTAAGGAGAAGGTGTAGAGACTGGTTGGCAGGTACCCTAACAGTTCTAGTGTGATAGAAGCTGAGGGTAAAGGGACAGTCCAGACTACAAACTAATTCTGAAAGTTTCAGAGTTAAGGCAGTGAAAGCTGTAGTAGTAAGCATAACCCGAAGGTCGGTGGTTCAAATCCGCCTCCCGCCATTAAAAGTTAATAATATCAAAGAGAGTCTGGTAAATTTTAAGATTTACCAGACTTTTTTGATTTTTGTTCTCAATACTTGAATAAGGGTTAGGAGTCAGGAGTCATACTAAATCCGGTTTATAGAGTACCCTTTTGGGGAGATGGGGAAATGGGGAGATGGGGAGATGGTTAGAGAGGATTTTGAAAAAGGTACTTTTATTTTAATAACTGGATTTGGTATCAGGAGTTAAGAAGGATGGGGAGTAATATCAAATCCGGTAGTATCGGTATAAAAAAGCGTAGAAACCGGGTTTCTTTTCAACACCCCACTGCATAACATCTACACTCCCACAAACCCGGTTTCTTATAATACTCCATTGCCAACGGATTTGATATAAGAGAAAGATTTGGAATGGCGCTCGTGAAGTGAAAATTTTTTCTACCAAATTAAAAAGAATTTATATATAAATGCTTTTAGATTTAATCAGCAAGTCCTAATAAGTTAATGTATATATTAAAATTTTATGAATTTGGTAGAAAATGAGAAATTGGAAATATTTTAGATTAATTATCGGTACTGTATTTTTCTTGATTTTGCCTCCATCTCTAGTAATAGAGAAAATAGAGAAAGTGCAGATATATTCAAAAGTAGTTGCACAAGAGACTAAAAAATATAGCGATCGCCTTACCCAAGAAAACTCACAAACTGAAGCACAACAACTTGATGAGAAAGCTAAACAAGAAGTTGAAAATGGGGAGTTAGAAACTGCTTTACAAACTTGGCAGCAACTCCTAGATATTCATCAAAAGTTAGGCGATACAGATAAAATTGCTGCCACCCTACATAGTATCGGTACAGTTTATTATCAGCTCAGTCAATATCCTCAAGCATTAGCATCATTAAATAAAGCACTGAAAATTAGTAGAGAACTAGAGGATACTGCTGCTATCAGTAAAACTTTAAATGAAATAGGTGTTATCTACGATCGCCAAGGTAAATATCCGAAAGCTATAGAGTTTTATGAAGAAGCTTTAGAAATGGCTAAAAAGGAAACAGATAATGTTAATATTACTGCAATTTTAAGTAATCTTGGTTTAGTTAATTCTAGGTTAGCTCGCTATAAGGAAGCTATAGATTTTTATCAGGAATTTTTACAGCATGACCCTCCAAATAAAGCCACAATTTTCACTTATATTGGAGCTGTTTATCGCTACTTAGAAGAGTTTTCTCAGGCTTTAAAATTTTATCAACAAGCTTTAGAAATTTACGAAGAAAATGAAGACCTTCTGAATATAGCAACAACCCTAGATAATATAGGTGTAATTTATCGAGGACAGGAAAAATATTCCCAAGCATTAGAATATCATAATCAAGCATTATCTATTCGAGAAGAGTTAGGTGATCAAGATGGTAAATCAACAACTATTCATAATATTGGTATAGTGCATCGAGAGTCTGGTAAACATTCTGAATCTCTAGAATTTTTGACTCATACTTTAATTCTAGATAGACAACTGGGAAACTTGAATGGGGAAAGAATTAGTCTGGCTGATATAGGAAAATTATTAGAAAAAAATAATCAACCAGAATTGGCAATAATATTTTATAAAAAATCAATTAATATTACAGAAAAAATCCGTAAAGATTTACAGGTTTTACCAATTGAGGAACAAAGGTCTTATGTAGACGGCACTATTACTGATATATATCGTGCTTTAGCTAATTTATTGCTGGCAGAAAAACGAGCTATAGAATCACAGCAAATTCTTGATTTGTTGAAAGTACAAGAAGTATTTGAGTATATGGGAGATATGAAATATGATGATGATAAATCTAATCAAGTTATTATGCTAAGACTGGAAAATATTTTCACTGAAAAATATACTAAGTTCTTAGATGAAATAGGTAAAACTGACAATAAAAATCAGGATATTTCATTAGAAAAATTAGTCACTATTCACGATTTTATTGGTAGTGAGGAAGTCACAGAAATTAGGTCGGAAATAAAGAAGAAAGCTAAGAGTCAAAGACTTACGCCTGAAATGTTGGTTTTGTTACAGGCTCAACTAAAAGAACATAAAAAAGAAAATGCAGCAGTTTTATATCCTTTAATTTTAGAAGATCGGCTGGAATTAATTTTAGTTACTGCTAATTCTCCTCCAATTCATCGTACTGTTTTAGTTAATCAGAAAGAATTTGATAGAGTGCTTTTTGCGTTTATAGTAGGATTAATTGATAGAAGAGAAGTTAATGATATTTCTGATTCTAGAGTTATTAGAGCAGGATTAAAACTTTATAATTGGCTGATTGAACCAATAGAAAATGACATGAAAAACGGTAGAGTTCAAACAATTATTTATGCACCAGATGGCAAGCTCCGTTATATTCCTTTAGCAGCTTTATATGATGGAGAAAAATGGCTGGTAGAGAGGTTTAAAGTTAATAATATTACTGCTGCAAGTATTATGGATTTAACTCCTAGGAGAAATAGAAATATCCGCATTTTGGCAGGTGCTTTAACTGAAGGAAATTATAGTTTTGCAATTGGCAACAAACAGTTTGAGTTTGAAAGTTTGCCTTTTGCGGGAGTAGAGGTAGAAAAGCTAGCTAGTATATTTCCTCAAACTAAGAAATTATTAGGAGATGATTTTAGTAAACAATTTATGGAGTTAAGGATGGCTAGCCATAGTTTAATACATTTTGCCACTCATTCTGCTTTTGTTACTGGTAGTCCAGAAGATTCTTTTATATTATATGGAGATGGGGAACTTGCTAGTTTACGAGAAGTAGAAAACTGGAATTTGAATGGTGTAGAATTAGTGGTTTTGAGTGCCTGTGAAACTGGTAAAGGAAAACAACTAGGAGATGGTTCAGAAATTCTGGGTTTTGGTTATCAAATGCAAGCTGCTGGTGCAGCCGCAAGTTTAGCAACTTTATGGCGAGTAGATGATCAGGGAACTTCTGAATTTATGAATGATTTTTATACAGCTTTAAAGGGTGGGATAAATAAGGTTGGAGCGATACAAAAAGCACAAATTGCAATGATTAATAGTGAGTATAATCATCCTTATTATTGGGCACCATTTATTTTAATTGGCAATGGTTTTTGAAGAATGCAAAAGTCAAAAGTAAAAAGGCAAAAACAATCTATAACTGAGTAGGTTGGGTAGAACGAAGTGAAACCCAACAAAAGCTTATTACACCGCTTTTCAGATGGATAAACCACACCGTCATAACCAAAACCCAGTAGGGGCGAAAGATTGTTGTTGGGTTTCGTCCCATGCTGCGCAACCCTACGGGAACAACCCA
>NZ_JBNHEQ010000041.1:0-1289 GCF_050016015.1 Dapis hubbardiae BLCC-M172 | reverse complement strand
TGAGATTTGGTATAATATTCTGTCTATTTATGCTCACCTGCTGATAAAAATGTAAATATTCTCGTATCCACAATCCCAAATTATCATCTAACTACTAGCTTTAACCCAAGTTTTCAACATCTTTTCAACTTCTGGAGATAGGGAAGTAAAATGTATATAAAATCCACTTCGATCGTCTTTTTGACCTGTTACCTTCCCATAAATATAATCAATTTTTTTCCCTGGAAAAGTTCTATTTAATAAATTAATCTGAAGATTACTCATCACATCTACTAAATAATTAGATTTTACTTCAGCAGAATTAGTAGATACTTTGACTAAACTTCCTGACATTAATTCTTGACTAATTTCCTTTCCTTCAATAACTGCAAACTGAATGGGAACTGCTTCTAATAAATCTACAAATAATTCTGATTTTACAGGTAGAAACAAATTATATTTTCCGGAAATACCTCCTAGTTGATAAATATTGATAGCTTCAGGAAAACCTTTAATTTTTACTGATTTTTGCTGCACAATTTTGACAATAGAACTGACTTCTTCAAGAGTATTTCCTGAAATCAGAATTTCACCTCCCACTGTATAAGATTCAATCCGAGAAGCTAAATTAATATTACTACCAACAACTCCATATTTAGACCTCCTATTACTACCAATGAGATTTGGTATAATATTCTGTCTATTTATGCTCACCTGCTGATAAAAATGTAAATATTCTCGTATCCACAATCCCAAATTATCATCTAACTACTAGCTTTAACCCAAGTTTTCAACATCTTTTCAACTTCTGGAGATAGGGAAGTAAAATGTATATAAAATCCACTTCGATCGTCTTTTTGACCTGTTACCTTCCCATAAATATAATCAATTTTTTTCCCTGGAAAAGTTCTATTTAATAAATTAATCTGAAGATTACTCATCACATCTACTAAATAATTAGATTTTACTTCAGCAGAATTAGTAGATACTTTGACTAAACTTCCTGACATTAATTCTTGACTAATTTCCTTTCCTTCAATAACTGCAAACTGAATGGGAACTGCTTCTAATAAATCTACAAATAATTCTGATTTTACAGGTAGAAACAAATTATATTTTCCGGAAATACCTCCTAGTTGATAAATATTGATAGCTTCAGGAAAACCTTTAATTTTTACTGATTTTTGCTGCACAATTTTGACAATAGAACTGACTTCTTCAAGAGTATTTCCTGAAATCAGAATTTCACCTCCCACTGTATAAGATTCAATCCGAGAAGCTAAATTAATATTACTACCAACAACTCCATA
>NZ_JBNHEQ010000040.1:28653-29812 GCF_050016015.1 Dapis hubbardiae BLCC-M172 | reverse complement strand
AACTGAGGCAGCATTAAACCAGCAGGAGAAAACTGATACCTCAACTGCGGGAGGTCTAACAACTACATCCAGTCCAGATAATACAACTGAGACAACACTGGTGCAAGCACCTACTGGTGATACCAATGAAGAAACAGAAAAAAAAGGATTTCCCTGGTGGATCTTACTGTTATTAGGAATTCCTTTAATAGGAGCATTATTATGGGGACTGCTAAGAGGGCGTGGAGATGAGTCAGTAGGAACAGGAGGAACTGCTGTAGCTCCTGGAACAACTACAGATTCAGACTCCCCCCCTGTAGGGGGAACTCCTGTTACTGGTGCTGGAGTTGGAGAAGGAACTGATGCACCAGCAACCCAAACCCCAGAAGGTGAAAATCAAGCAGCCATTGGTACTTCTGGCATGGGAGTAGCTCCCATAGCAGGAGTAGCAGGAGTAGCAGGAATAGCAGGGTTAGTAGCAGCCTGGGCAAACCAAGAAAAAAATAGTCAAATAACTCTGACCCCTAATTATGGTCAAACAGCATTAGCAACTTGGTCAGTACCACAAGCAGACAAAGATGCAGCCAAATCATACGGTGGTGAGCAATATCAAGTACGAGTCTATGATGTTACAGATATTGAGCCAGATTCACAAATACCTCTACCCCAGAGTGTGCAACAGCATGATATCTTAGAATCAAGTACGCACAAAGAACTAGAGTCTCTAGAGAGTCAACGAGAATATCTAGCCGAAATAGGTTATGTCACAGATGAGAGTGAGTGGCTAAAGTTAGCTCGTTCTGAGCGAGTGCAGATATTAGAGGAAGAAGTAGGAGTAGATACTACTGTTAGGGTAACTGAAGCATCAGAAATAACTACAGTAACTCCAGAAACAGATACAGAAACTCCTACCACTGAAATAACTTCAGAAGATACCAATGAAACAGACGTTGGTAGTATTGTTACAGGTATTACCAGAATAGGAGGAATAGCAGGAGCAGCAGGTTTAGCAGAGACTCCAGAAGAAACAACAGAAGAAACAACAGAAGTTCCTACCACTGAGAAAACTTTAGAAGATAGTAATGAAACAGACGTTAGTAGTATTGGTACAGGTATTGCTGGAATAGCAGGTTTAGCAGAGACTCCAGAAGAAACAACAGAAGAAACAACAGAAGTTCCT
>NZ_JBNHEQ010000040.1:27688-28553 GCF_050016015.1 Dapis hubbardiae BLCC-M172 | reverse complement strand
ACCACTGAGAAAACTTTAGAAGATGTCAATGAAACAGACGTTGGTAGTATTGTTACAGGTGTTGCTGGAATAGCAGGTTTAGCAGGAATAGTAGGAGCAGGTTTAGCAGAGACTCCAGAAGAAACTCCAGAAGAAACTCCAGAAACTTCTACCACTGACACAACCGCAGAAAATGTCAATGAAACAGACGTTGGTAGTATTGGTACAGATATTGCCGGAATATCAGATTTAGTAGAGACTCCAGAAGAAACTCCAGAAGAAACTGCAGAAACTTCTACCACTGACACAACCGCAGAAGATACCAATGAAACAGAGGTTGGTAATATTGTTACAGGTTTAGCAGGAATAGCAGGTTTAGCAGGAATAGCAGGAGCAGGTTTAGTAGAAACTCCAGAAGAAACAACAGAAGAAACAACAGAAGAAACTACAGAAGTTCCTACCACTGACACAACCCTAGAAGATGTCAATAAAACAGACATTGGTAGTATTGGTACAGATATTGCCGGAATATCAGGTTTAGTAGAGACGCCAGAAGAAACTCCAGAAGAAACTGCAGAAACTTCTACCACTGACACAACCGCAGAAGATACCAATGAAACAGAGGTTGGTAATATTGTTACAGGTTTAGCAGGAATAGCAGGTTTAGCAGGAATAGCAGGAGCAGGTTTAGTAGAAACTCCAGAAGAAACTGCAGAAACTCCTACCACTGACACAACTTCAGAAGATACCAATGAAACAGACGTTGGTGCTATTGGTATAGGTATTGCCGGAATAACAGGAACTGGAATAGCAGGAGCAGGTTTAATAGAGACTCCAGAAGAAACTGCAGAAACTCCTACCACTGACACAACTTCAGAAGATACCA
>NZ_JBNHEQ010000040.1:17499-27588 GCF_050016015.1 Dapis hubbardiae BLCC-M172 | reverse complement strand
ATGAAACAGACGTTGGTGCTATTGGTACAGGTATTGCCGGAATAACAGGAACTGGAATAGCAGGAGCAGGTTTAGTAGAGACGCCATCAGAAACAACAGAAGAAACTACAGAAACTCCTACCACTGAGACAACTTCAGAAGATACCAATAAAACAGACGTTGGTGCTATTGGTACAAGTATTGCCGGAATAGCAGGAACTGGAATAGCAGGAGCAGCAGGAATAGCAGCGTTAGTAGCAGCCTGGGCAAACCAAGAAAAAAATAGTCAAATAACTCTCACACCTGGCCCTAGTCAAACAGCATCAGCAACTTGGTCAGTACCACAAGCAGACAAAGATGCAGCCAAGTTACATGGTGGTCAGCAATATCAACTCCGGGTTTATGATGTTACAGATATTGACCTAGATTCACAAACAGCTCACAGTGTCAAGTATTATGATTCCGAAGAGTCCAATCAGCAGTGGCAAATAGGTAACTTACTGAGCGATGGCGAATATCAAGCAGAAATAGGTTATGTGACAGATGATGGTGAGTGGTTAAAACTGGCTCGTTCTCAGCGAGTGCTAATTCTAGAAGAATATGTCAGTAAAGAGACTAGGACAGGAACAGAAAAAGGATTAGTCAGTGGAGCTACCGCAAGGTGGAAATTGATGTCATCTCCCAGTCAAGTTACTATTACTCCTGATGATGCAGAGAATATGATGGTGGCTTGGAAAGTTTCTCAAACTGCTCAAAATCATGCCAAAGAGGAAGGTGGAGAAGAATACCAGTTACGAGTTTATGATGTTACAGATATTGAACTAGATGCACAACCAGCTAGCAATGTACAAGCTTATGATTGTGATGAGTCTACTCAGAACCAAATGCAAGTTCCTGTTGTGATGAGCGATCGCGAATATCAAGCAGAAATAGGTTATGCCACAGATGATGGTGAGTGGTTAAAGCTAGCTCGTTCAAACCGACTGCGGATGCCACCATCTAATATGACTCAAGAGAACAGTACACAGCTAAATGCAACTCAGACGACACCAGTTATTCCAAAAGAAGCATTGAAATCGAGTTGGATTACTATAGTTCCTCGTAGTAATCAAAGTGCTTATGCTTATTGGGGAGTTGCTCAAACGGCTCAAGATGCAGCTAAACAACAAGGTGGACAGCAATACCAAGTGCGGATTTTGGATGTTACAGATATCGATCTAGAGTCACAAAAACCTCACAATATACAACAGTACAATTGTGATGAGTCTAGCCAGAAGAAGGAAATAACTATCAATATTGGTAGTGTTGGCTATGTTGATTATGTCGCTGAGATTGGTTATGTTACTAATAATTTCCAGTGGCTGAAGATAGCTAGTTCTAGTCCGATGCGAATGCCGGTGTTTACTGAAGTTGATTCTGTTGAAAAAACAGGAACAATTTTGTCTTCTACAGCAACAGCAACTATTGGCGCTGGTGCAGTTTCTCAAGTATCAAACAGCAAACTGGAAACAACTAAACAAACTAGCAATATTACCCCTGGTGACTGTGAAATTCAGCATCTTGTTGTTCATAGTCGCAACAATTGCTATTTACTAAATGATGAACAAATGAGGGGAATTAAGGAAACATCAGTTTCTCAAATCCTGGAGCCAGGAATTTATATTCTGCGGATTAAGAGTGGTACATTTGGCTATGGTTCTAATATTTGTCCATCTGGTGAGCCAGTGGTTTTATTGTGGATTTGTGGCGGAAAAGTGAAGAATAAAAAGACGAAAATTCCAGTTGAGCAAACCTGGTCAACTTTGAATGGATATAATGAAACATTAACGTTAGAAGTTCTGGAAACGGCAACTCTTTATAGCTTTTTTGTTGATACTTATCCTGATGATAATGAGGGAGAGCTTACTGTGTCTGTAGCTAGATTGTATAGCGGTACGCTCTAGGGAATAGTAAACTGTCAAAGGGTTTTTCGTATAGGGAAAAGCTCCGCTAACATGATTTATAAATGTCCTAACCTTAATGTGTAGCGCTATATTCCTAAGTAGTAGTGGAATGATAACTTTGTAGGGACGTTGCATGCAACGCCCTTACAGGGTTTTAGTTGTTACAATGTGGTTTATCAATCTGAAAAGTGCTATAAAATATTAGGTATTGTAGTTGTGTACTTGTGGGAAATATAATTTTTTATATAATGTCTAAATACAGGTTTAACTGTAAATAAAATCTCATTTTTATCTGTAATTTTATCTATCAAATCTCGTCTTTCTAAAGATAGTAATGTTTGAAATAATTCTGGTGATGATAATTGAGATTTTTCTAATAGTTGGGAAATTGAAACATATTTTTCTCCTTCACTGAGTTGAGAAATAACTTGTTTTTCTAATTCCGATAATCTTTGAAAATGCTGCTGTAAAATATTAGTCAATTCATCAGACAAAAATAGGGGTTTATAACTTAAATATTGAGCTACACTCCCAGCAAATAATTTTTTAATTGTCTCTCCTACTAATTTTAACCATTGGGGATTACCTTGATAGAAGTTTATCAACTCTTGCCATTTTTCTTCATCTAATAATCCTCTATTTTTCAGCATCTCACGCGCCACCTTTTCGGTTAAACCAGTTAACTGAAATAAACTTACTGATGAGTCATCATCCATCAAGTTAAAAATTTCTAAAGGTGCTTCCCAACTGTTGAGAATAAAAAAACTATTGTGAGGAAGTTCGCCGATAATTTTAAATAGGTTGCCATAGTTTTCATATCCTGGTTTATAGTTACCAATAAGTTGCCCAGTGTTGAGTATTTGTTGTACGTCATCTAGAATAATTAGACAACGCATATCCCTTATTTTTTCGATGAGCATTGATAGTTGAGCATCGGTGTTATTAGGGAGGTTTATTTCTGTTACGTTGGAGATAATTTCAATTAAGTTTTTGAGAGTTACATTTAGGGGTGGAGATGTGCGGAGGGTGCGCCAGATGATGTGGTCGAAATTAGATTCTATTTCTGGGATGAGGTGACGAATAATTGTGCTTTTACCGATACCGCTTATTCCTGAGACGGTGATGAGACGACAGCGATGTTTGACTATCCAGGTTTTGAGGGTAGTAAGTTCGGTGGAGCGATCGTAGAATATTTTTTTGATGTCTGGTGCGTCTCGGAGGTCAACTTTTGGCAGTGGGGTGTTGTTTTGGTTTGCTGTTTGTGTAGTGGGTAATTTTTGTTTGGTTTCTGGGGAGTGGGTATTGTCTGGACAGAGATTAATATTACCTTTTAGACAATTATTTCCTCCTAAATTAAATACATTTGAAAAGTTAGAAATTTGATATCTTTCCATCGCAGCGCGAAAATTTGACTTATGAATTTTCTCATTTAATTCCTGAGAAATAAGTTGCCATAAATTTGAAGCGACATTACCAACGTGAAATTTAGTGCAGTTGTATTCTTGAGCAACCTTTGAGTATTTTTCCCCTTGCCAAGTAGCGCGTAATATTGCTTTTTGGAGACTATCAAGGTGTTTGCCAGTTTTGTCGAAAACTATATCATCAACAAACCTTAAAACTTCATTAAGAGTCATTAGTCAAATTGAGTTAGGAATTTCTTCCTATTATACATGATGTTTTCTGATATTTCGGGAAAAAAATCTGATATTTTCTGATGATTATGTTTAGTCATACATTATTTTTTGTGAGTTTTATAGGTAGTAGCTCTGATTATTACTTGTAGTAAATTATTAAGTATTAGATTACTTGGCGAAAATATAAAAATTTTTCTCGCTGGAGAATATCTAATCTATGAAAGCCACAAAAGTTACATCTATGTTTTTCAAGAAAAAAAAACACAAAAAACAAGAAGAACTTAAGGAAATAATCAAATTATTTTCTGAACTAAATAACAGAACATCAACAGTCAGAAGAAATAAACATAATCCATCATTTAAAATAACTAAAGCCTTTCTAACAGCTATCAGGTTAGTTATAATTTTTGGACCACTATTTGGATGGGTAGAACCAGCATTAGGAAACGTATTACCAGATGATTTTCTAGAAGATTTTGATTTTGATGGAAATGAAATTGGTGGAATAGATGAGGGAATTCTAGATAGTTTCACTAATATATTAGAAAGTTTAAACGATCTAGATTTTGATGAATTATATCTTAACGTTGAATATATTGATGTTAGCGATTTAACCTTAGATGAATTACAGTCTGCTAGGTGTAACATTGAATTGGTATTAAGAAACTTATAAAAAATTAAAATTAATTAGGCATTAAGACATCTTTTACTGGCTCTTTATGAACGCTAAGTTATTTACTAATAAAAGATAAATATGAAAAATAAATACTTAAAATTAATGCTTGTTTTGTTAATTACCTTTCCTTCATTATTTGGATGTAGAGCAGTAAAACCACTTATTAAACTTTTCCGTGGAATAGATCCAGGTATTGTGAAAGGAACAGATGAAATAACAGATTTTGCGAAAGGAGTAGGAAAAGGGTTAAAAACCCTAGATCCAAACCAAATCTCCAAGTTTAAAAAAACAATTAAAGCAGCAGCATATTTAAATATTACAGAAGAAGCAATTAATAATGGGAATAAAATTTCAAGACAGAAGGTAGAAAGACATATTGCCGACGAGATTGAACGAGAAATGAAAAGAATGAAGCGAACCTTGAATAGAACCTTGAATGGAACACAAAAACAACAAATAGAAGAAGAGGTAGAAAAAGAAGTAGAAAAAGACCTCGAAGAAAACGGAATAACTATAACTGCTTATTGAAATTTGAATTATTTGACAATATTCAATTTATTAATTTGGCATAAGGTTTATTTTTAATAGGAATAAAAATTGCTAGTAAAAATTTCACCTTGTCTAAAGTTAGATATATCAAATTTAGCATTAGTTATGGTAGGCAAATTTTGATCAATCTATATCACCAGTAAAATTTTTGATATTTGCCTACCTTGCTCCTCTTGATCGCTGTAAACCACGAGCAATAAGAAATAGATAATAACTTTATAAAGGGAAAGATAACTGTTTCTTGAAATTGAAATTATTTGACAATATTCAATCTATTAATTTGAGATAAAGTAGAATTTTAATAGAAATAAAAACTATGAACTAACAAAAATTATTGAATCTAGCAAAAACATTTCCAACAGTCAGGAAAAGAAAGTTGCTCAAAAACTTATTATTCTATCCTACTGCACTTTTAACAGCTCTAATTTTAACTTTTTCTATACAGGAAAGAACCAACTCACAACTAAATATTAATACTGAAATATTTTACCATGTTAAAGTCTGCAACGAGTATAAAAAGAAAATATATGTAGGTAGGGCAAAAGAACTAATTTATACCGTAGCAGGAGCTGGCAATTATGGTAGTCCATACGGTGTAACAGTAGAAGCATCAAAACTGAGGGGATGGGGCTCAGTTCCTCCTAACGAATGTAAAAGTTTTCCCATTTTAAAATTAGATATTGATGCTCCAAAAGGACGGTATGAAGGCACAGAAGACTGGATATATCTAGAGAGTTATGACAATAAAAAGTTTCCTCGACAAGACATAACAAGTTATAAAAATTCTCAGGGAGGTAACTCTAGAAAACCAGAATTTTGTGTAACTAATAAGGCTTTTAATTTATCTTCTAGAAATTATCAAAAAATAGGAACCAGAATTTGTCCTGGTTATAATGTGAATAAGAAATATACCTTACCTGAAGGTACATACTTTGTCAGGTTTTATAGGGTTTCTCCTGAGGAAAATCAGATAGTTTTTCGCTAGATTTAGTTATGGTGGGCAAATATTTACGAATCTATATCAACAGTAAAATTAGTGAAATTTGCCTACTCTATTTATGACTTTAATCTCTAATTACAAAGACTTAATCGACCTAACCATTTCCACCAAAATTCCTATAATTTTCCTTGAATCTTTAATATAGTAATTCTCTATATCAATAAACACTACATTCTTTTCCAATTTCAAAAATTTCCAGACATGACCAGTTGTCACCGCACCATAAATAACAGGTACATCTTTACCATCTTGTTTATTATATATTTCCGCCGCCACCATTTCTGCAATACATTGTCCTAAACCACTAACTATCTTTTCATTTTTCGCTTCTACAAGCACAACTACAGGAGTATCTAAATATAGTTATTCGGGAGATTTACTAATAATAAAATCGCAAAATCCATTCAACCCCTTATCCCTATCAACTGAGAAATCTATACCAGAGAAAAAACTGATTTGAAGTTGTCTCTTAATCTCCAGCAAAATATTAATAATTATCAGCTCAGAACTAGCTTTTTCAGTAGCGATCGCTAAAGCAATAGGTACATTTTGCTTTAACGTTTCAGCTAAAATATTACTAATTTCCACAGGTTCAACTTGAGAAAATAAGTCTTCTGTTTCTATAATTTTTAAATTAAACTCAGCTTTAACTTTTTTTAAATCAAAATCACTATATGACATTTTACCTATTCCTGATTTCCTCAATCATAATTTTCCGATTAATTACCAATAATTTTAGGATATAAAATTATACTCTTAATCACCTATCAACAATAGGTTGTAATATTTTATATAACGGGGTTTGGAGACCAAACCCTTACGGGACAATAATTATAACGATACTACCGGATTTGATACTCAGCTAAACAAACACAAAACTACACCCTAGTAACAGAATCCTTTTTCAATACATTCACACCTTTACCATTAACAGCAACATCCAAGTCTGGGTGACTCTCCTTACCACCGAACAATTTCTGCAACCAATGGAGAAAATTATCAATGTAAGTAAACCAAACAGGCACCACCACTAATGTTAACAATGTAGAAGTAGTTAACCCACCAATAACAGCGATCGCCATCGGACTTCTTACTGCTCCTCCTGCTCCTAATTCGAGAGCAATAGGTAACATCCCGGCAATAGTGGAAAGGGTTGTCATCAAAATTGGTCGTAACCGAGAAATACCAGCCTCCCGCACTGCATGAAATTGAGCCATTCCTTGTTTTTCATTTGCTAAGGAAGAGTCTACTAACAAAATCGCATTTTTTGTCACCAAACCCATCAACAATACAATTCCAATTAGAGCAAACAAACCCAATTCTTTCTGCATTATCATCAACCCTAATAATGCACCACCAATAGATAACGGTAATGCTACCAAAATCACCATTGGATAAAGGAAGTTATTGTATAGCAACACTAAAATTGCATAAATACACAATACTGCCAAACCTAACGCACCCAAAAACCCATTAAATATATCCATCATAATTTTCGCACTACCATCAGACTGTTCGCTAACATCAGGGGGCAGTGGGTTCATTGCTGGTAATGATTTTACTGCTGTTAGTGCATCTCCCAGAGAAATACCCTGTAAATTTGCCTCAAAGGAAACTTGACGAAAACGGTTAAAACGGTTGATTTCCGCAGGTCCGCTACCAATGGTAATTTCCGCCACCGCCGATAATGGTACTAACCCACCATTTTGACTAGGAATGCGTAAATTTTTAATTGCATCTAAGTCATTCCTATATTCCTCTGCTAACTGTACCCGAATCGGAATTTGACGGTCTGCTAGATCGAATTTAGCTAAATTAGTCTCATTATCTCCCAGAGTTGCTAAAGAAGCAGTACGAGCGATCGCCTGTACTGAAACTCCTAAGTCTCCTGCTCTAGCAGGTAATGGTTTAATCAAAATCTCCGGTTTTACTAAACTAGCACTGGAAGTCACATCCACTAACCCCGGAACTTCTCGCATTTGTTTTTCTAAAGCATCCGATGTCTGTTGTAAAGCAACTGCATTTTCACTCTTCAGAATAATTTTTAAATCCTTATCACCACCACCGGGACCTTGACTTCCAAAATTAATCCGCGCTCCAGGAATATTCTGAAACAACGGTCGTATATGTTGTTCAAATTCTTTTTGAGAAATATCCCGCTCTTCCCTTGGTAAAATGTTAACGTATAATTTCCCTGTATTCACAATCTCACTATCATCTCTGCTACCTAGATCGGCAAACACACTGGTAACAAGTGGATTTTTAATAAATAGTTGCATTGTTTGTTGTGCAGCTTGTTCGGTTTCTGCTAAAGTCGAACCAGGAGGTAATTCTAGGGAAACTCTACTCACACCCCTATCCTCAGCACCAGTTAACCCTTTTGGTAGAAGTGGTACTAATTGCAAGCTACCAATAAAGAATACTAAAGCAATAACTAAGGTGAAAATTTTATGGCGCAACGCCCAAGTTAATAACTGACTATAGGGACGATTTTTTTGGGGTTTGTGATTTTGGTCTGGAAAATTAGGAGATGTTTGCAGTCGTCTCTGTTTCAATAACCGCGCTCCCAACATTGGTGTCATTGTTGTGGCAACTAATGTGGAAAACATAGTTGCAATTGCTACCGTAATACCGAAAGGTTTAAAAAATTTCCCTGGTACCCCACCCATAAATGCTACAGGTAAGAATACTGCTACAATAGTTGCCGTTGTTGCCACCACAGCAAAACCAATTTCTGCTGACCCATCTAAAGCTGCTTGGAATGGCTTTTTCCCCTTAGAAATATGTTGGTCGATATTCTCGATCATACAGATAGCATCATCTACTAAGTTCCCCATTGCTAATGCTAGTGCTAACAGAGTCATCCCATCTAGGGTGTAGTTGAGAATTTTCATTGCCAAAAAAGTGGGCAATATTGATAAAGGTAATGCTACTGCTGTTACTAAGGTTGGTCGCCAGTCTCGTAAAAATATACCTACAATTACAACAGTAAGTATGGAACCGATAACTAAAGCGTCTACAGATGCTTGATATGATTCTTCAATTGCTACTGCTAGAGTGAAGATTAATTGCAAGTCTACATCTGGTGGCAATGTTTTTTCTAGTTCTGCAACTGCTTCCCGCACGTTTTTTTCTACGGTAACTAAGGTACTACCTGTACTGCGAAGTACCCCGAAAGCAACAACGGGTTTACCGATATTATTTGTTGCTGAGTTTTGGTTGGAACTATTTTTTTCTAATAACCAAGCTGTTTGTCTAGTTTCTCCAAAACCATCAATGACTTTTCCTACACTGGAAAGGGGAACTGCACCACCGGAAGGCAAAATAATTTGATATTCTTTCAATGCTTCTACTGTGTCAGCACTTCCTAATGTCCGAATACTTTGTTCTCTACCTCCTGTTTGAGAACGTCCTCCTGGTATGTTGGCATTTAAAGCGCGAATTTGATCGTTGACTTGAGTAGCAGTAATACCCAGACTTTCTAATCTTTCGGGACTGAGTTCGATGAGAATTTCTCGGTCAACTCCCCCAATGCGGTTGATTTGAGAAACACCTGTAACATTGAGAATAGAGCGACTAATTTCTTTGTCAACTAATTCGCTCAACTCTTCTACAGAACGTTTGTTTGAGGTGACGGCGTAGGTCATTATTGGTCCGCCACCAGCAAAGTCTAGTCTTCTAACAATAGGATCGTCAACGTCTCTGGGTAAGTCTTGGCGAATTTGCTCTATGGCATTACGCACATCGTTAGTTGCGCGATCGCTATCTACTTCTAATTCAAAAGCAATGGTAGTTGTGGAAACTCCATCGGTTACTGTTGAGGTTAATTGATCTATATCTCCTAAACCTGCTACAGCATCTTCTATTTTTTTTGTTACTTGAGTTTCTAATTCTGTGGGACCTGCTCCTGATTGAGTTACTGTGACTGATACTATAGGAATATCAATATTGGGTAAGTTGTCTATTCCTAATTGAAAAAAAGACATTAATCCTACTACTGTTAACACTAAAAACATTACAAGAGTAGGAACTGGTTTTTTAATTGACCAAGCTGATAAATGAAATGACATGATTATTAATTAAGGAAGAAGTAAGAAATATTGAAAAAAAGAAATAAATTGGATATTTTTTTTTCAAATATCTCTAATTGAGATAGATTTTTTCTAGCATTCTTTTTTTGTAATTGGTGTTAATTGAATGAAAAAAAATCAGTAGTAAGATTTTTTTTGAGTAGGTAGGGGTTTGGTCTCCAAATTAATTAAGGAAGAAGTAAGAAATATTGAAAAAAAGAAATAAATTGGATATTTT
>NZ_JBNHEQ010000040.1:11464-17399 GCF_050016015.1 Dapis hubbardiae BLCC-M172 | reverse complement strand
TTTTTTTGAGTAGGTAGGGGTTTGGTCTCCAAATTAATTAAGGAAGAAGTAAGAAGGAAGAAATATTGAAAAAAAGAAATAAATTGGATAAGATTTTTTCAAGTAGCTCTAATTGAGATAGATTTTTTCTGGCATTCTTTATTTTGTAATTGGTGTTAATTGAATGAAAAAAAATCAGTAGTAAGATTTTTTTCAGTAGGTAGGGGTTTGGTCTCCAAACCGCTTTTTACAGGATTTAATATCCCTTAATAGCTAACAGGCAAGATGCCTATGTTACTTTAAATATTTTTGGGAAATAACTAACAGGCAATATACCTAAATACCTTACTGTGTAAGGATGTTGAATGCAACCTCCCTACTTATCAATGACTTTAACAATATCTCCATCTTTCAAATAACCTCCACCTGCTACTACTACTTTATTACCTAACTCTAAACCATTTTTTACTTCAATTTTTGCATTAGCTAAATCGCTATTTTTACTCAAAATTTCTCCTACTTCTACAGGTACGGCTTTAACTTGATTATTATTTTGCAAAACATAAACAATAGACTGACCATCTGCTTGAGGTAATACGGCTTTTGCTGGAATTTTTAATCCTTGATTTGTGGCAGTTGTAATTGTTGCTCTGAAAAACATTCCTGGTCGTAATAAGTTACTATTAGGTAGGTCTATTTTTACAGTTGCTTCGCGAGTTTGTTCATTAACTAATGGTGCTATTTCTCTCACTATTCCTGACATTTTTATCCGACTATCTGCATCTGATGTGATTTGAACTTTTGTACCTATTTTAACTTGTGGTAATTGAGTTTCTGGCACTTCTAATTGTAGTTCTAATTGATTGTCTTTAATAATTGAAAACAACATTTTATTACTAGAAGTTACATCACCAACACGAGCTATCCGTTCGGCTATTATACCATTTGCGGGTGCTTTGAGTAAAGTCTGTGCTAGCTGAGTTTGTCTCTCTTCTAGACGAGCTTCGTCGCTGCTAACATTTGCTATAGCGCTGTCAATATTTGATAATGCACTTTCGACTTCTGCTCTAGCACTACTTACATTAGCTTTGGCGCTATTAACTTTGGCTTCTGCACTCCTTAGTTGTGCCATTGAACTACTGAGACTTGCTTCTGCACTTTCTACTCTCGCTTCTGCACTGCTAACGTTTGAGTTGGCAATATCAACTTTGGCTTTGGCGCTACTAACGTTAGCATCAGCAATATCAATTTTGGCTTTAGCACTATTAATATTAGCATCAGCAATATCGACTTTAGCTTTAGCACTATTAATATTAGCTTCAGCAACTCGCACTCCTTCTCTAGAAGTTTTCACTGTAGTGCTACGAGTTTCTAATTCTTGAGAAGAAATAACACCCTCCGCTCTCAGGGTTTGATATCTTTCAAAATCTCTCATTGCCTGTTCTTTATTAGCTTTAGCTTCTGCTAATTTTGCTTCAGTTTGGGCAACAGATGCTAGAGCATCATTACGACTTGCTTGGGTTTGTTTAAGAGCAGCAACGGCATCATCCCGACTTGCTTGAGCTTGTTTAAGAGCAGCAACGGCATCATCCCGACTTGCTTTTGTTTGCTTTAAACCAGCGATCGCCTCATCTCTACCAGCTTTGGCTTGAGCTATAGCAGCTTTGACTCCATCGCGATCGGCAATTGCTTGTTCCCAAGCAGCAGTTGCTTGCTCTACTCCTACTTTTGTTTTACTGTGAGCAGCTCTTCTTTGCTCTACTTGACTTCTAGCAGATGCTACTTGAGATTTTGCCTGGTTAATTTGTGATTTTAAAACGGAGTCATCTAAGATTGCCATTACTTGGCCTTGAGTAACTTTTTCTCCTTCATCTACTAAGACTTGTTGAATTTGCAAGCCATTTGCTTGTGGTAAGACTGGTAATAGATCGAAGGCAACAACACTACCTGTAGCATCAAGGGTGCGTTCTACTGTTGCTAATTCTACGTTGGCTACTGTTACACTCATGGTGGGAGTCAAGTTTGTCTCGACTGGAGCTGTAGTAGTTTGTGTTGAATTGGTATTACTTTCTGTATTTTGCTTTGGTTTGGAAAGTAGCTGCATACTTATCACACTAGCAACTATACCAATGGCAATACCAATAATTAATCCTTTCCATCCTCCTCTCTTTTTTTGAGCAGGAAATTCTTTGGTATCATTAATCTTCTCCTCATCTTCTTGTGCTTGAGAATAGAATACCGGGCCATCTACCTGATAAATTTCGACTTGGTTACAATCATCTAGACGATCGCTCTGTTGCTTTTTTATGATATTTTCTGGTATATTAACTTGTTTCAATTTACTTACCTCTATCTACACTTAACATTGTAAAGAAAAATTATAATTTTGTTATATTTATTAAAATTACATAGTAATTTGTATAGAACTCTTACCGAAATATTGTGGTTTAAAGCCTCCCCTTGGATAGGGGATAATAAATAAAAATTTTCCTGTTCGTCAATCCTCTTCTTTTCAAAGAGAGGTAATTCGCGCATTCTTAATCCTTGAATAACTCTGGTCTGGTGTACTTAATTACCTTGACTATTACAAACTAGAGAAAAAATGAAATAAAAAATTAACAAATAACTCAAACAACTACAATAAAAATGAAACCTAAAAAAAGATCGAAATTAGTCAAGTAAAAAATATGTTTAATGCTACTGAAATACTAATTAGTTCATTTGTGGAAAAAATTAAGGAAGGCTACCATCGGACTTATGGTGGTTATAAGTCTAATTACGAAGAAATTATTGGTTGGGCAGGAAATATGGCACTAGAAAATATTGCCAATAGTGATGCACTTTACCATAATGTGGAGCATACTATTTTAGTGACTCTTGTAGGCCAAGAAATTCTCAGAGGAAAACATATTCGAGAAGGAGGAGTGGCCTGCGAAGATTGGTTACACTATATTATTTCCTTAGTTTGCCATGATATTGGATATGTAAAAGGAGTTTGTCGGGAAGATAAAAAAGGTTGGTACGCTACAGGTAGGGGAGATGAAATGGTTAATTTGCCTTTAGGTTGTACTGATGCTAGTTTAACTCCTTATCATGTGGATAGAGCAAAATTATTTGTTAATGAAAGATTTGGTGGTCATAAACTGATTGATGCAGAAATAATTAAAGAAAATATTGAATTAACTCGCTTTCCTGTTCCGAAAGAATCAGATCATCAAGATACTATTAATTATCCAGGTTTAGTCCGGGCAGCAGATTTAATAGGTCAATTAAGTGACCCCCGTTATCTGAAGAAAATAGGTTATTTATTTTATGAATTTGAAGAGACTGGTTTTAACCAAAAGGTAGGGTATAAAAATCCTAGCGATCTGCTTGATAATTATCCCCAGTTTTTTTGGCAAGGGGTTCATCCTTATATAGAAAAAGCTTTGAAATATTTATCACTAACACAGCAAGGTAAGCAAGTAATTGCTAATCTTTACTCAAATGTATTTGTCGTGGAGCATGACTCTTCTCAAAAGATTGGCGCTTAATTCAGTTATCAGTTAGCCTCTTGCAGAGGAACTGCGTTAACAGTTCTTAGTACCTCCTGAAATAGGTAGGCTTGAAAACTATAATTTTATTTTTCATCTCCTTCATATCGGAGGCTATTGACCTTATTTATTGGTCATAATTAATAGATTCAATACCATCTTTTAAGGTCAAGTTGCTTCGCGAAAATTCAAAATTATCAATTATCAATTCGCTCATTATTACCTCTTGCTGTTTGCGCAGCATTCCGTAGGAAACCAATAAGCTTGAAATAAGGAAGATGTTTTTGTTTTTTTTCACTCTCTAAAGAACTAGGCTTGTATCCTTAATTAAACAATTAATAAATTAAGGAAGGAGCAAAAATATTTTAACTTTGAATTTTAAATTTTGAATTCAAAAAATCGTCATAAATTATCTTTTTTAAAATTCAATTATTATATATTAATTACTTCAAAACACAAATTCTTTATAGGTAAATAGTTTGATTTTGTTGCATATATCTGCTCTAGTAAAGTGGACTTAGTATGATATAAAATCCGGTTATACAGTAATTGCACTTAATTACTTTCTATGAATACAAATTTTCTTGAATACAAATTATAAAATTGTGTTAGTTCCAATCTTTTCTTTCTCCTGACTCCTGACTCCTAGAGTGATACGATCACTAATTATACCAATTCCCATGCATTATTGCTATACTTTGGGGATACTTCAGTTATTAACTAATCAGCAGGGCGCAGAATCATTTTTTTGCTAATTTTAGCACTTTTTAATGTTAATTATTCTTATTTGTGCTACTCCCGTACGGACGTTGCACAGGCAAAAATGCGTTTTCCGTTCCGGAATGCTCCGCTTTCCATGTTGCGCAGCAAAACGTCCCTACACTCCCCTACTCCCCTACTCTGAAATAGATAAAGTTTTTAAGAAATGGTATTACCCGGATTTTATATGAGTGCTAAATATACAAATAATTTTGCTTATGAATATTATATTTTCACCTGTTCAACGGTTTTTAATTACATGGCTTTTATTATTAGTGGCAGGGTGGTTTACTATTGGGGCAATAAGTTATATAGGTGAAATAGTTAGTATCTTAATTACTGCAGGATTAGTAGCATTTTTGTTAAACTATCCAGTGGCTAAATTACAAATATTTTTACCTCGAAGTTTGGCAGCAGGTTTAGTATATTTAATGGCTGCTTTAATAGTTTTAGTTATTGGTCTAACTATTGTACCACCAGTCTTTAATCAAGCTCGACAATTGTGGTTGAATTTTCCAGATTTGTTAGAGTCTGCAAGATTACAATTGACTGAATTTCAAGCCTGGAGTGAACTTAATAATTTACCCTTCGATGTGGGAATTTTGCAACAGCAACTATCAGCAAAAGCTCAAGAAGAAATACAGGCGATCGCTGCTACAAGTTTTGGTTTAGTATTAGGAACGGTTAACTGGTTTTTCGACTTAATCTTAATCTTAGTAATCTCTTTTTATATGCTCTTAGATGGAGAAAGAGTGTGGGATAATCTTACCAGTATTATTGCTCCAAAAGTACGAGATGTATTTACACAATCCTTAGAAGGTAATCTTCAAAGTTTTGTTTCTGGGCAGTTGCTATTGGGGTTATTTATGGCAACTACTTTATCTATAGCTTTTTGGTTTTTAGGAGTTCCATATTTCCTATTATTTGCAGTATTTATAGGTGCAATGGAATTAATTCCATTTATTGGAGCAACTTTGGGCATTGGTACTGTAGGTATTATCGTAGCATTTATAGATTGGTGGTTGACATTAAAAGTATTAATAGTAGCGATCGCTATGCAGCAAGTTAAAGATAATATAGTTGCTCCTAGAATCATGGGGAATTTAACCGGACTTAGCCCTGTAATTATTTTTGCGGCATTACTATTAGGTGGTAAAATAGGAGGACTATTAGGAGTAATATTGGCAATTCCTTTAACTGGAGTTTTGAAAAGTATTGTGGAAGTTGTGTTAAATCCTAAATTACCACCTCAAACTGGTTCTTTTTTTTATAATCCTCTGGATGAAGATGGGGAGATGAGGGGATGGGGAGAAGGAGAGATTGAATATTGAACTTAATAGATAAGGTTTATTCAAAAAAGCAGAGTTTGGGGAGGATTGGGAGCTATAAAGATAGAATTATAAATATATATTGTATAGTTAGTATTTTAAATGATTCATAAATATCTAGAGTGCTGAAAGAGTCACTAAATAAGTAGATTTAGTTTACATCTCAAAAAAGATACTATATAAAATGACTATACATAATCTCAAAAATATCTAGAGTGCTGAAAGAGTAACTAAATAAGTAGATTTAGTTTACATCTCAAAAAAGATACTATATAAAATAGCTATACATAATCTCAAAAATATCTAGAGTGCTGAAAGAGTAACTAAATAAGTAGA